>JABFSV010000189.1 GCA_013140405.1 Methyloglobulus sp.
TTTCATTGGTCATCAACGGCAACCGCAATTGCTGGCAGCGCTCGCTGGTCAAGGTCAGGCAAATCAGCCCTCGACCATACCGCGCCATGAAATTAATGTCTTCTGGGCGCGTAAAAGCCGCCGCCATGACCAAGTCGCCTTCGTTCTCGCGGTCTTCGTCATCCATGATGATGACCATTTTACCTTGGCGTAAGTCTTCTATGATTTCTTCGATGGTGTTCATTTAAATCTGTTTTTTTAAAACGGCTGATTATGTCCTTCGACAAGCTCAGGACGAACGGAGTTTAGTTAAGCATCGTAGTGTATCCGTTCGTGTTGAGCTTGTCGAAACATGAACGGATACAATTAGAGAATTCCTTTATCAAAAAAACCGCTATTGCGAAGCAATTCTTCGGTAATCCCTTCATTCGGTTTTGCGGCCTTCTCACCTAACAGCAACCGTTCCAGATACCTCGCCAATAAATCGACTTCAAGATTGACTTGGTTACCCACTTTTATGTCCGCCAGGGTTGTTTCCTTGAGCGTGTGGGGAACGATATTAACACTAAATATAGCGCCATTCACGGTATTGACGGTCAGGCTGATGCCATTGATGGTAATAGATCCTTTTTCGGCGATATATTTTGCCAATTCATCCGGGACTTTGAACGACAACCGCCAGGAACGGGCATCCGGCTTAAGTTCGACCAGCTCACCGATGCCGTCCACATGACCGCTGACGATATGCCCGCCCATGCGGGTTGTGGGTGTTAAAGCCAGTTCCAGATTAACGGGCGTGCCGATTACGGCATTTTTCAATATCGATCTTGATAGCGTTTCATTAGAGACATCCGCGCAAAAATGCTGTTTTCCTAACTCCACTGCCGTTAAACACACGCCGTTGACGGCGATGCTGTCGCCGAGTTGGGTATCGGATAGCGATAACTTGCCGGTATTGATGGTTAGGCGGCAATCGCCGCCTTTGTGTTCGATGGCGGTTATGTTGCCGATTGCGCTGATGATTCCGGTGAACATTTGCTAGATTAATCTCTTGTATCGTTATGAATGGCTACAACTCTAAATTATTTACTTTGATTTTTGCATATAATTTTCAAAATTTGCGATGTAATCATCCAGATTCTCTTCAAGCATTTTGCGAAATTGAACTGTAAAATATTCAACCGTCTCGTCCCTGACTGCCTGCATTTCTTCCGATGATTTCCAACCACATGCGCTAACCCAAGAATTGAATCGTGCAGTTGCATACATCATTGATGCGCTAACTTTGCCACGGCTAATTTGTCCGAGCTGCTCATTTGATAAATGAATATGAGCATCAGCTCAATCAAAAAATTTACATGGCTATATACAAAGCACAGGTTTGTTAAACCAATGTGCTGTAATTTCAAAGTTTTGGCGGAATAAATCCTTCACAACCTGCAACTTGTATATAGTCATGAAAATTTATCATCTATATCTTTCGCCATGAAAAACCTATCTTTTCAATATAGTCAATTTTAAATCATTTCCTATTTGCCTAATTCCCTTAAATTTCATTTCCTTACTATCAGACAATTTATCCAGTTCAGGTAATGTAAATAATCCTCGCCCTTGATCGCCCAGAATTTTCGGAGCCATATAGATAACCCATTCATCAACTAAATTTTCAGCCAATAACGCGCCATTCAACACTGCACCGGCTTCGACTAACACTTCATTGATTTCCTGTTCAGCCAAAAACTTCATGACTTCGGCAAGATCAAGTTGGCCTTGTTTTTCTGGTAATTGATAAACCTCAGCACCAGCATTTTGTAACTGTTGGGGTTTGTCCTTATGTCCTTCGACAAGCTCAGGACGAACGGTTTTGATATGATTCCGTTCGTGGTGAGCTTGCACCACAGGCACTTCCTCCGGTCGTCGAACCATGAATGGAATCATATCATTTGATAAATCAGCTTGCTGCCCACAAGTTAAGATTATTGTCCGCCCAGGCAAATCCAACATTTTCGAGGGTAGCGGCATTTTCAAGCTGGAATCCAGCACCACCCGAATCGGTTGGACGACTTCTTTATCTATCCGCGCCGTTAACGACGGGTCGTCCGCAAGTACGGTATTGATTCCAGTCAAGATTGCCGAGCTTTCCGCCCGTAACTTATGCACATCCGCCCTCGCCTCTGGCGAGGTAATCCATTGACTTTCACCTGATGCCATTGCAGTACGTCCGTCCAGGCTCATCGCCAGTTTGCTGCGGACGAAAGGACGGCCTTCTGTCATCCGCATGATAAAGCCACGGTTCAACACCAAAGCATCTTCTTCCAGCACACCACAACTTACTTCAATACCTACGGCTTTGAGATAAGCAAAACCATTTCCTGAAACCCTTGGATTAGGGTCTTGCATGGCGGCAACCACACGTTTGATACCTGCTTTGACCAGGGTTTCACAACACGGCGGTGTTCGTCCGTGATGGCTACAAGGCTCTAAGGTGACATAAGCGGTCGCACCATTAGTATTTTCTGTGGCATTGGCTGCATCTGTAAGGGCTTCAACTTCGGCATGGGCAAGCCCTGCGCGTTTGTGCCAGCCTTCGCCGATAATCCTGCCGTCTTTGACCAGCACACAGCCGACACGGGGGTTTGGGTCTGTTGTGTACAAACCTTTCCTGGCGAGTTGGATTGCCCTAGCCATGTACTTGGCATCTTGCTTATCTTGCTCCATGCTATTTCTTTTGCAGCCCTTCAATCATGTCAGTGAATTCGCTGACATCCTGGAAACTACGATACACCGAAGCAAAGCGCACAAACGCGACATGATCCAGCAGGTTCAATTCCCTCATCACTTTTTCACCGAGTTCTTGCGTCGTCACTTCCCGCTCGCCGCTGGTCAGCAATTCTTTGTTGATCCGGTTGACTGCGGCTTCAATATCATCACTGCCAACGGGCCGTTTTTCCAATGCCCTTAACATACCGGAACGCAGTTTGTTTTCATCAAATGGCTCGCGGATGCCGTTGCGCTTGACCACACGCGGCAAGGTCAGTTCTGCGGTTTCAAACGTGGTGAAGCGTTCCTTACAGGCGATACATTCACGCCGCCGCCGGACATGGTCGCCTTCATTCGCTAATCTGGAGTCAATCACCCGCGTATCTTGGGTGGCGCAAAAAGGACATCTCATCGTTGAACCACAATACCCACTACCGTCTACTTAAAATCTGACTATTCATATGGTTATTATCCCACATAATAGGGGCAATAATCCGGGCAAGCGATTGAGTAAGGTAGTTTTTGTCGGTAGAATCCCCAATATTTAACTGAATTTATGCCCGAAATATTAATTTACACCTCTAAAATCTGCCCTTATTGCATTATGGCTAAGCGTTTGCTCGACCAAAAAGGGGCGAAGTACACGGAATTGAATGTCGATGAAACATCGGGGCTAAGGGAGGAAATGATGGCTAAAACCAAACGCCGAACCGTGCCGCAAATTTACATTGGCGATTTGCACGTTGGCGGTTTCGATGAGCTTTATGCCCTTGAGCGGGGAAAAAAGCTGGATGGTTTATTGTCGGGTACAGACATTCCGCTTTGAAGGCTTAAATCATAACAAGGAATTTTATTGCCCCAGATTAACGGAAAGGTAATTAACGCCTAATGACGAAGGTTAATCATAATCGCTGCGCCATCAGCTGATTTTGTTTTTCCGGCTTCCGGCTCTTGCGACATGATGACTTTGCCCTGAAGTTCAACAGCCCGCGCCTTAACGTGATTGTCACTGGGAAATGCGTTAGGTAATCCCCCGTGAACTATTGCCAATGTTTCTGGCGTTTCCTCAAAACTAACGTCCCTAACTGGCACCGTCAAATCCAAAGGCTTTTGTTGATGTTTAACCTTTTCAGCAGATTGCCGATTTTTTGTTGATGATTCGTGATCCGCCGTGTGTTTCTTAAAACCACAGAGAAAAACACAAGCGACGACTACAAAACCCACAAAAATTGAACGAAAACATTTCATCTTGAACCCCCGCCCTGAATAACGGAATCAAACCGACTGTTGCTTTAATACCGCATAAAAAAAATTATTTCAGCAATATATACAATCATTTATGCTTGTTATCTAAAGTAACTATTAAATACCTTTATAATTTGCAAGTCTAGCAGAATTTTTTAATCTGTCAGTTTGAAAAGCGTTCTTCCTGTGAGGACATTGCTGCACAAAAACTACCGTACCAATAGATCGTTACCAAACCAATCAACCAGAACGTGGCGATAATGTTCAGATTTACGGGTTTGCAAGTGTTCCAGGGGATTAAGGTTGTCGGTCAGGACGATACCGTTTGTTGCATCGACAGTAAATTTGCGTTTATTTAGCCAATCCGCTTGTTCGGCATTGAGTGAAGGTGAAGCAAGGTCAATTGGCTGGCTGCTCGCCAAAAAAATATAATCATTAAAATCTTCACCCAGTTCGGAAACAAACAAGGATTGACTCGGAAATACTTTTGCGACGGTTTTTGAAACGGAAGCCAATGCTTGTTGCCCTTCGCCCTGCCCAAATGCGACAAAGTTAAGTGCTAGTATGCCTTGTGGCGCTAACAAACCTTGTAGTTGTTGCAGGGTTTCTACGGTCAATAAATGTGCAGGTTCAGAACCGCCAGTAAAACAATCGTGAATAATCAAATCATACGGCCCAGTTAAATGCCGGATTTCATAGCGGGCATCGCCCACGATGGCTTTGCCGTTAGGTTTGAATCCGAAGTAGTCAGTTGCTGCTTGCGCCACAGCGGGATCAATCTCCAAGGTATCGGTGACAATGCCATATTTGTCGCGCAGCACCATCGCCATGTGCCCTGCACCCTGACCGATCAGCAAGGCCTTTTTGATGGACGGCTTGATTGCCGGAATTAGGGCAACAATATCCTGATAAGTCAATCGGTTGGCTCCATCGGAAATATTTGCAGCACCTATCATGGACGCATCAGAGGTGAGAAATCGCAAATCACGGCTACTTTGCTCTATCACTCTGACATAGCCATACAAACTTTCTTGTTCGGAAAGCACACTAAAGCGTCCATCAGGCGGCACATGCCCCGCACCGACAATTTTTGGCACCAAACACAATCCTGCCAACGCAAGAATCATACAAGGCAAGACGGCAATAGTTTTGCCAAAACGCTTTTGTTCAAACACGGCGACGATAACGGCAAGCACGAATAACAGCAAACCCAAGCTCACCAGAATTTGCCGCGAACCTACCCAGGGAAACAGGAAAAAGCCCAGCAACAACGTACCTATCACGCTGCCCAAGGTACTCACTGCGTAGATAGTACCGGAGCTGCTACCGACACCATCCAATTGTGATGTTGCTAGTTTTATCGCAAACGGCCCGACCATTCCAAGCAAAGTCAAACTGGGGAAAAACAACACCAATGCACTGGTAAATGCGCCGCCGCGCAAGCCCAAGGAATCCGTAGCTAACAATACTGGGCGGGTAGCCCAAGGAATCAACAGCGTAAATAGCGCAGCCAAGGCAATAATCAAGGACAATCCTGTGCGTTGCGCCCGGTCTGCCCAACGCCCACCGACAAAATAGCCAATAGCTAACGCGATCATGGTGACTGAGATCAAGGATGACCAGACATAAATGCTGGCACCGTAAAACGGCGCTATCAGCCGCGTACCCAACAACTCAATAACCATCACCGATGCGCCGGTCAGGAAAACGATCAAATACAGCCAGGCTTTACCCTGATTTTGCGTAGGACTATCGGTCATTAAGCATCACCTTAATTTATAAGTTATATGTAACGTTAAAAATGTCTTTCAACTGATTTCGGAATGGGGAGAGTTAGATAGTTATTGCAACCATCCGAACTCTCCCAGAATGATTTTACCAAACCGCATCATAAGATACGGACTGATAAATACATGCAAATTGGCGAATTAGACCACCAAGAAATCGGCTGCCGCAACAGCGGGGCTGCCAACCAAAGTGACGAACTGAATTGCTGCACCAACGCCATTACCGTCTGCATCGTAGGACAACGCACCCGTCGTGGTGTTATAGAGCAAATAGTCGTTGGCATCAAGCGCAACAGCACCTGCCCCTGATACGAAGCTAGCTGCCGCTACTGCCCCAGGTACCAGAAATTTGGTAAAAATGGCATTTTCCACAGCGAGCGTATCATCGACACCGCTAAAACCGGTAATCACATCCAAGTTGGTTGCGGCACTCAATGCAGTATCAAATACGAACTGATCCGCACCGACATTGCCGTTAAGTTGGTCGTTACCCGCACCGCCTTTAAGTATATCGTTGCCGACATCACCATTGAGTATATCGTTACCAGCATTGCCAGTCAGCGTGTCGTTACCAATACCGCCTGAAAGCGTATTTACCGCAGCGTTTCCTGTAATGAGGTTGTTCAAAGCGTTGCCTATTCCGTTGATGACTGCAACACCTGTTAGCGTCAGGTTTTCAACGTTTGCGCTTGCAACTGTTAAGTTAAGAGAAATACTGGATTGAATCAGGTCAGTTCCGGCATTAACGCCTTCATTTACCACATCGCCTGCAATATCGACGACATAGGCATCATTGCCAAGGCCCCCGGTCATATTGTCAACGCCCACCCCACCATCAAGCAGGTCATTGCCATCCCCTGCATTGATCGTGTCATTTCCGCCGACACCCCAGAGCTTATTGTCATCGACGGTACCTGTCATGACATCATTGCCTTGCGAACCATAGGCGTTTTCAAACGAGATGAATGTTTCTGCAACCCCATCTATCGTTGCAGTCTGGGTAAGCAAGTTAACATTTCCGCCAAGCGTACCAAACCGATAATCAACGGTATCAGACCCGAAACCACCGTTCATAATGTCTACACCCAAGCCGCCGGAGATCAAATCATTGCCTGTATCGCCATTCAAAGTGTCGTTGCCATCGTCACCTTTCAGGCTATCGGCGCTGGACCCGCCATAAAGCGTGTCATTGCCTAATCCCCCGCTTAAATTATCTATATTCGCGCCACCTTGAATATAATCCTGCCCAGCGTCACCATTAGCCGTGTTATTGCCGTTGTCGGCATAAATGGTGTCATCGCCATCGCCACCATTAATTACGTCATTTCCCATCTGACTGCCGTAGATGTTGTCATTGCCACCATTACCGGATAACGTATTGTTGCCATCACCACCATTAATCGTATCCCCAGCACTGCCGCCTGCCAAGACATCATCGCCACCTCTGCCATCTATACCAAGCGCAACGGCTTGGCCTGAACCATTGAAGTTGTCGGCACCATTGCTACCATAGATTGTTTCTATTCCGGCTGTCAGTAAATTGAGGGTCAATCCTTTGCTTGGATCGCCGTAATCGCCAACATCTACGGTATCTGTACCCGCACCCGCTTGCAAAGTAACGACGAAACCATCAACATAAATGTTATCGTCACCTATGCCTGAATCAACAGTGTCCGCGCCGCCACCAGCAAAAATGGTGTCATTGCCGTTTCCGCCAGTGATGGTGTCGGCAAGTATACCCGTAGTGATGTAATCGTTACCGTCACCACCATTCACCGTATTGATGCCGCCACCTGCGTTAATGTTGTCATCGCCAATACCACCATTGATAATGTCATTGCCGATACCGCCAGCAATGGTGTCATTGCCATCATTTCCCGTTAAGGTATTGTTTCCTGTGCCGCCCTGAATATTGTCGTTGGCACTGCCGCCAATCAAGATATCGTTACCTTGATTACCATTCAAGGCAAGACTGACTACTTGACCAGAACCATCAAAATTATCGGCACCATTACTACCATTGATATTCTCAATGCCTTTAGCCAACAAATTTAGCGTCAGCCCTTTAACATTGTTGCCAATGTAACCGACCCAAACCGTATCAGTACCAAGCCCTGCCTGTAGAGCAAGTACATCAGCATCACCGTCGATGTAAATGCTGTCATTCCCGCTCCCTGCGTCAACCTTGTCTATGCCGCCACCTGCAAAAATGGTGTCATTGCCATCACCCCCCGTAATCGTGTCCGCACCCAGCCCCGAAGTGATGTAATCGACACCATCGCCACCTGTCAATGTGTTATTGCCTTCATTGCCATTGATAGAATCGTCACCCAGCCCACCATTGATAACGTCAACACCAGCACCACCGCTCATGTTGTCATTACCATCGTTACCGGCAATCGTGTTATTGCCTTCCCCGCCACTGATCGTGTCATTGGCACTGCCGCCAGTTAAAATGTCGTTACCATCATTGCCAGTAATACTGAGCGCTACTACTTGCCCAGAACCGTTGAAGTTATCAGCACTGGTACTGCCAGTGATATTTTCGATGCCAGCCGTCGCAAGATTTATTACGGCTCCTTTTGTACCGTAATAACTGATATTGACTGTATCGGTGCCTGCACCTGCCTGCAAGAAAGCGGTGTTAATGTAACCATCTATATAGATAATGTCGTCTCCTGTGCCCGCATCAATTTTATCGGCACCTCCACCTCCAAAAATCTCGTCATTGCCATTTCTACCAGTGATGGTATCTATACCTAGCCCTGTGACAATGTAGTCGTTGCCGTCGCCGCCATCAATTATATTGTTGCCTACACCTACCTGGATGGTATCGTTACCGATACCACCATTGATTGTGTTGTTACCAGCACCAGCAGAAATATTGTCATCACCATCATTGGCATTTACCGTATTATTGCCTTGTCCCGCATTAATGGTGTCATTTAGGCCAGCACCCTTAATTTGGTCGTTGCCAAAACCGCTATCAATCGAGAGCGCTACTGTTTGGCTGGAACCATCGATAATATCGTCACCAGCATTAGTCTGGATAAGCTCAAAACCGGTCGTCCCAAGGTTAATGTTGATGCCAAAATCAGTCTCAGCATAGTAGACATAAAGCCTGTCATAGCCGATGCCGCCGTTTACGGAGCTGATTTGGTCACTCACGTAGATCGTATCATCGCCATCACCTCCGCTGACGAAACCTGCGCCATAGCCAGCATCAATATAATCATTGCCGAGGCCACCAATTAAGGTGTCGTTGCCATCCCCGCCATAAATGAAGTCGTTGCCATCTCCACCGTCAATAGTGTCATTGCCGGCCAAACCGGAGATCGTATCAGAGAGGGCAGTAGCCACACCCCCTGTTACACCCGCTGATGTTGTGACCGTATTAATTGTGTCGTTACCACTTGTGCCTTGAATGTTTGACATAAATACCGCTAGGTAAGAAATTTTGATATTGAGTGATTATAAAGTTAGCGTGGTTTATCAAGCAGCTAAAGTCATTTGACGGGCTTTCCCGCTTGGGACGAAGATATTTACCTACCAAACAATTAAGCAAAGTTAAGATTATAAGGCATTGGTTTGATCCATTTTCTGATTAGCGTCACTTAATAAGCAAAACCATACTCAACCTTAAGTATTTTCAGCATTTGGATGAGGATTACTCTTGGAAATGCTTATTTTATGAAACAAAGCCTTTGCATCCAGACAGACAAACCTGCCTTAAGCTCTTGTATAAAGGTCAATTATTGAACAAGTAATACGCCGCAACTCTTGAAAAAAAATCCGGCCTATCCTTTTTCAACTGAAACCTTTACCCGCCGTGACAATACTAAACCTTTGGGATTAATTAAATAGGTAATATTACCTACATGAAGCACTGTGAATAATTATCTGACCCGTGACCATTGCCCCTGCATTTTGGGAGATAGCAACTAACCTTGGCCAATATCAACACACTCAAACCAATACAGTTTAATTACTCATCACAAAACTCTGCTCCGTCAGGTGCTTGTACCACCTTGGCAACATAAGTTTTGACAGCACTTTGCTGTTCTGTCATCGTCGCCTTGACGAATCTTTCTGGATTCCGTTGGGCTGCTTTTAAGCAACCGTGACAGCAAAAATACACAGTGCGGCCAAAATAGTCAGCCTTAAGGCTTTTTGTCGTCACCTTTTCTCCTGTGACCGGGCAAGTATGCACACCATCGCCCCTGCCCTGAAATGTTGCTGAAAACTTTAAGGCTTTTGCTGCTGGAGTGGTTTTAACTACTTGTTGTAACGGATCTTCGGTAGCCGCAACAGCGTGGAAACTGCCCAATAAAAAGACCAACAATAGGCTGCATGAACAGACTAAGTGGATTGCTAAATAGTTTTTTTTCATCACTGATCTCATTTATACAAAAAAATTGCTAAAACCTTCAGATCTCAATTTGTCGGGTTTGTGATAGCGTAACCCAACATCTGCCAAATTGTTTTAACCACTATTCCACTCTAAGATCACACCACTTGCGTCTTGGACTTCGTGGCAATCGACCCACCCGACACACCCTGCACATCAACCCAAAGATGTGGCAAACCTA
Organism: Methyloglobulus sp.; assembly: GCA_013140405.1. GTDB lineage: Bacteria > Pseudomonadota > Gammaproteobacteria > Methylococcales > Methylomonadaceae > Methyloglobulus. Next base: position 10,361 of record JABFSV010000189.1, read on the forward strand.
ATTCTTGCAACCAGCCAGTTCCCTCACTTTCTTTGAGCATGGCTATTGTTGATGCACTACCTGCCACCACACAAAAATCACCGACTACACTGACTGCCGCAAGATGCCGCACCGGCCAGCCTGTTTTAGGATTTAACACATGGCCATAGCGCACACCGTCTACCATAATGCAGCGTTCATAATCCCCGCTGCTTGCCAAAGCACCTTCGTACAACAATAAGGTATCGAGCAACGCATCATGGCTACGTGGATGCCGTATACCCACCCGCCAAGGGCTGCCATCATTACGGGGGCCAATCACTTTAATGTCGCCGCCGAGATTAATAACGCCATGCCTTACGCCTAACCCGTAGCATAAAGATGCCGCACGATCCACGGCATATTCTTTAACCACGCCGCCAAAATCAATTTCCATGCCAGGTACGGTAAACGTCAGCACAGGCCTTTTCCAGACAACCTTATGCCAGCCTACCTTCTCTAGCAGCTCGTCAATCAAGGATTGCTCGGGCAACTTGCCCTGGTCGAATTTCCAGGCGCGCCGCAAAATACCTGATGTTATGTCAAATAGTCCGTCACTTTGCTCATAACACGTCACCGCATAATCAATTAAACTGGCGGTTTCCTCATCCACGCTGATACTACCACCGACTGCCGCCGCCCGATTGATTTCGGACAAAAAACTGTCAGTTTTGTAACGCGAATACAAGGCTTCTAAGCGTTGCACATCCGCAATAGCAGCATCGGCGGCGTGTCTGGCCTTTGCTTGATTGCGGGCGAATAGCTGAATATCACAAGGCGTTCCCATCGCCTTGAATTCCCTACGATAATAAGTCAGATTGGTATTTTGCATTAGCCTATTATAGCCCTCAATCATCCGTTATTTTGATATGCCTAAAATGCCATGCTCCAAGTTGCCGACAACGCGCCATCACGTTCCAGTTG
>JABFSV010000041.1 GCA_013140405.1 Methyloglobulus sp.
GTTGTTTATCGGGTGTGCTATGCGGTTATCTCAAGCTGTTTGTTAATATGGTTTCTGGCATCCAAACTTTTGGGCATTTCTTTTTGGAAACTAAGGAAGAGTTGCAGCGGTTTTTTCTGCAACGCTTTAATTGCCCTGATACCGCTGCCGACTTGGCGCAGGAAACGTATGCTCGCGTTTTGTCCTGTGAACAGAAAGAGACTAGCCAAAGCCGACGGGCATTGGCGTTTTCAATTGCCGGGAACTTGGCGGTTGACCACTTGCGTAAGCAGCGTGTGCGTTCGCGGTTTTCATTGCCGCAGGAAGATAACGAGTCGGCCTTGGAAGCAGCCCTCTGCACCAACCTGCATTCGGAACAAAAGCTGATGGCATGGCAGGATTTGGAGCAGTTGGAAGCCAGCCTGGAGGAACTGCCCGAGGAGTGCCGTGTTGCATTGTTTCTGAGTGCGGTAGAAGGTTTGACCTATGTGCAAATCGGCGAACGCCTGGGCATTTCAGAACGCATGGTCGCCAAACGGATCGCCAAGACACTCAAATATTGCCAAGCGAGGCGTGATGAAGGTGATAACGATGGTTGTTAAGAAAACCTCTAAAAACTTAAAAAGTGCCTTCACCTTTATGCCCTTTAGGGTACTGTGGGGGAAGGATGGGATGAGGAATTTAAAATCAACTGTTAATCTCCCTCATCCCAACCTTCTCCCTCAAGGGAGAAGGAGCAGGTATTTTTGTAGATACCTATGCCTACAAGGAGAGGGAGTTTTTAGAAATTCTGTTAGCACTACATTTTCTGCCTTATTCTTTTCTGGCCTTGTTCTCGGCATTATTCCTAAATGAATCCTGAGCCTGAAGCCACTGAAGAAAGCCTGGCCGATCAAGCAATCGACTGGCTCGTGTTGCTGCGCTCTGGAAACGTCAGTGCCGATTTACAACAAGAATTCAATGCGTGGCTCCAGCAGGATGTAGCACACCGCGAGGCTTATGCCAATGCAGAAACCTTGTGGCGTTCTGCCGCTAAGGTTATGAATAATAACCGAAGCGTTTATGCCCAATCGCAGGGTGTAAAAACCACGCCAATAAAATATAAGGCTTTAAAAAAGGCAGGGTACTCCGGTTGGGCTACTGCGGCTACACTGCTATTGTTGGTCTGGCTGGGATGGGCAGCTTATGGGGATGAGTTGTTGAGTGATTACTCCACCCATGCTGGAGAGCAAAAGCAGACCACCCTTGCCGATGGCAGTTCAGTGTTTTTGAACACCGATACAGCGATTGCGCTGGAATGGACAAATAACCAGCGGAAGATAAGGTTGTTAAAAGGTCAGGCTGAATTTAAGGTTACGCCCGACACTAAACGTCCGTTTGATGTAATGGCAGGGGATGCCTCGATCCGGGCTTTAGGTACGGTTTTTGAGGTGTACCAAGACGTAACGGGCGGTATCAATGTGACCGTCAGTGAACATGCCGTCGGTGTGAGCCTTGAAAACAAAATCGATAGGCAGAGGGTTAAGGTCAAAGAAGGCGAGCGGCTGATTTATTCGGGTAGCGGGGAACTACCGCTGCCCCAATCGGTCAATTTAAACCAAAGCAAGGCTTGGCAACGCGGCAAGCTGATTTTCCGTGACCAACCTTTGACGGAAGTGGTTGCCGAACTTAACCGCTATTCCCAAGCACGGATCGTGTTGAAAGGCGATTCAATTGGAAAGCTGCGGGTCAGCGGCGTTTTTCCCATTGACGCACTGGCCGTCTTAAATGCCTTGCAACAAGCGTTTGCAATTGATGTTACGTATGTAGGGTCGTGGCTGATTGTGTTGCATTCGTGACGGTGGCTGCGACGGGAATGTGAACATGTGGCAGGATGTTTTAGTAAGGCATCCAGAATTGACTAATGGGCTACCAATAACTGATTGGGAGACAGAGCAAATGAGAAAACAATTACTTTGTAACTTGATACTATTCATAGGGCTATTCACGGGGTTTTCAGCCTATGCTGATGTGACGGTACATTACGAACATCCGGAAAATTACCACGACCTCGCCCTGAGCGGCAGTGATACGCCATCCATGCAAGCCGAGGTGATGAAGCAATTGGAAGCGCATTTAAAGAAGTTGGGCGAGAGTGATCTGCCCAAGGGCGATAAGCTTGAAGTAGTGGTACAGGATATCGATATGGCTGGAGCTTACGAACCCTGGCGAACGCCGAACCTAACCCGCACCCGTTTTATCCGCGACATTTACCGCCCCAAGTTTACCCTACATTACCGCTGGCTAGACAAGGACGGTGCAGTTAAAGCCGAAAAGGACGAAACGGTGTCCGACCTTAATTACCTGATGCGTTTGGAAACACGAAAGTACCAGGACAACGACCCCTTGCGCTACGAAAAAACATTGCTGGACCGCTGGTTTCGGGAGACGTTTTCATCGGCAGGAAAGCAGTAAGGCGTTCTTCACCCTGGGTTTTTGTTCCCTCAAATCCGTTGCTCAAATTGGATTTAGGTTGGGCGTAAAAATCATGCCTGAATTGCAACAATCCAAGATACCTAAAGTAAAGCGTTAAGTTGGCTTTCAGGACAACAAAAACAATCGCAGTAAGAAAGCACTTGACAAAGCGCTAGAGATAAGAGTAATTTTTACCCGCCAGCAAAGAATCTGGCTAGGTAGGATAATAACAGAACTTTTAAGCTATCATTGTTATTAGAAGGCAGGTGATCACTGCATAGGTTATCTGCCTTCAAGTTTAACGAAAGTCCTTTGCCGTCCAAGTTGCAAAGGACTTCTTCGTTAACCAACTTAAGCCGATTTGAAATCTTAAGTCAAAACCGCAGCGCCATCTTATACCTCCATAAGCGTTTTTAATTTTCCCTACATTTGACTGTTTTGTGGTCAGTTTTGTAGGGTGGGCAGGTTTTTTTGTGCCTTTATGCCCCTTGGGTACACCGTTTGTATCGTCGATTTGTTCCGCGTGGGCAGAAAAGCGTTGCCCACCCTTGTATCTTAATCCATGTCGTGGTTAGCTACCTGACACTGAGACAGAACGAGCTTGTGCCCACCCTTAAGGCTCAACCTTGCCGCGTAGATTAAGCCTTCTGTCTCGCTTCTGATGCCAACGTGGACACTGAACGGTAGCCAAGGGCGTTGACCCTGTATGCACAAGGCAAGTGGGCTCAGTTGGTTTGTTTTATCCCT
>JABFSV010000402.1 GCA_013140405.1 Methyloglobulus sp.
CGTATGTTTGTTGTCCCATTCTATCGTCGCCAAATCGAGAATAGACCACAATGTTAGTCCGATAACGACAATATCCAATAATCTGACCAATACGGTAAGTTTATTGCTATGTGTACGAATGGCTCGAATAGATTGGGATGAACTCACCATGGGATTAATTATGTAGGTAATTTATTAAGTTAAAATAATAACAAATGTTGGGATTTACATTAAGCTGACTGGTAATAACTACGTAAAACAAAAGTCAAAGCAATAAAACATAACTGAAGATTAGCAGCTATGGGCAATGCTTCAAGGTATTTTATTGGGGGCAGCAGGAAGTAGTGGTTCTACGCTGGTGCTCACAAATATCGACTGGTCGGACAGGTCGTCATTTTTTTTAAGGGCCTCTTGGAGAACTGTATCGTGACCATAAATATCCTGATAAAACGCAAGGTTGTTGTTTTGATCCACAAATGTGGTGGTATAAAAAAACAAGACCGGTATGGGGTTTTGTAAATCGACGCGGCGTGTGGTCGGCGAGCGCATGGCTTTTTTTATGGCTTCGGCATTCCATTTGCCTTGATTTTTTAAGGCGAATTCAGCCAATGCCGTGGGGTTTTCAACGCGTACGCACCCGTGACTAAAATCCCGACGCGATCTGCTGAATAGGGAATTGGCTGGGGTGTCATGCAAGTACACATCATCTTTGTTAGGAAAGATAAATTTAACCTTCCCTAAGCTATTTCGGTTGCCTGGTCGCTGCCTAACCCTAAAAACGCCTTGCTTGAGTTTTTCTATGGAATCGCTGTTAACGGGAACGGGTTTTCCAGAATTGGACACGACTTCCATGTTTTGAGAAGACAGATAACCCGGTTTATGTGTCAGTTTGGGCAGAATTTCATCTTTTAAGATGTTTTTGGGTACATTCCAATACGGCATAAATTCGATATAACTCATTTGAGCCATCAATACAGGCGTTTGGTTTTTTAGTGCTTTACCTACAACAACGCGCATATTGGTGATATTGACATCGATATTATTGATGTCGTCTATCGCCCAGAGTTGGAATGCCGGAATATTGACTATGATGGAGCGGCCAACACTCAGCTCAGGCAACCAGCGTAGTCTTTCCATTGCCAACTCAATCTGTGTTACCCTCTGGGTTAAAGGCTCGTTTATCGCAGCAGCAGTGCCAGGCCCTATCGTGCCATCTGCGCTCAAGCCATGGCGAAGTTGGAATTTTTTTACGCCTTCTACCAGCTCAGGTGTGTATTTTGGATTTTTTTCAGTGCTACTGATTATGCTGCTCTTTGGCAAATCACCTAAATTGACTAAAAAATTGCTCAGACCCGCCAGTTGGGGGTGGTGTTCCCCAGGCCGCAACTTGCCTTTAACGAAAAGGGTAAATGCGGTTGATTTTTCAGCGATGAGGCGATAGGCCACTAATGCAGACTTTAGTTTTTGGTATTGGTGCAGTTTGGGTTCGACCAGGAGAGGTAACTGGGAAATGGTGCTTAACGACAAGCTATCTTTAATTAAAGTCGGCAGGTCGATTGATTTTTTTTCCCGTAGCTGCAACTTGAAGTTTATGCCATGAGGATTGACCCGACCATAATGCAAGTCATGTAAAAAACGCAGCACTGCTACACTTAGTGCCGTGTCGTAAAGTGCCAGTTCTTTATAGGCATTTGGTGCAAGAGCAAGTGCGGGTTTATATTTTTCGCGTAGCATGGCTACGTCATAATTCGTCTGGATTAAACCCTGAGTTGCTGCATTTGCCAGAAGATCAAGCGCAGCAGCTGTGTTTTTAGCGGAATGTGCGTTGCCCAGCCACAGCAGTTGGTAATTGGCGCTTTTATAAAGCCCATCCAGATCTTCAGTGCGATTGGAAAAATTAGCCTGCTTAAGATACGGGTGTTGCCTTGCCGTAATGATAGTGTTGATTTCTTTACTGATACCCGATTCCTGGGGCGTTGCAACTTCAGCAAAGCTTAGCTGATAAGACAGTATTGCCAAAAAAAATATCAGCCATTTGGCAGCGAAAAAATTTGCGTGTTGTGTCAAAGGACGGCTTCCTTGGGAAAACATTAGGTCAATAATAGGTGTTTGTTTTAAAACTGCAATTATTTTGGATAATTATACTTAACTACTTACAATCGCACACAATATTCCATATGGGTTGGATAACGTGGATACCAAACAATTATTGTTTGCTATAACTCCTTGTTTGCAAGATCAATTGGTCAGTAAAAGTATCATCTCAGCTGCTAGCAAATAGACACAACCGGAAGAATACATGGCTCATAAACCCAAAATACCCTGTGATAGCCCTTTTCCCACGGCGAAACAGGACGCGACGAATGCCTTCTACGATTATGGTACTGAACAGAGCAGGTCTTCGTCCTATAGGTTGGCTTACGATGACTTTGATTTTATTATGCGCGATGAGTTGCGCCCAGTGCGGCTCCAACTTGAGTTACTTAAGCCGGAGTTAACGCAGCTAGAACACAATATTCAAGCAACTATTGTTATTTTTGGTAGTGCCCGAATCCCTGATTATCAGAATGCACAGCAAGCCCTGATGAACGCGGAACAAGCCCATTATGCACAGCCCCAAGACGAAAGTCTTAAGCAAGCATTGGATCATGCCCGGAAAGCCGCGATAAAAAGCCGCTATTATGAGGAGGCTCGTAATTTAGGCCGGTTGATCACAGTGGAGGCAAAAAAACTGGATTGGCCGGTCGTTGTGGTGACTGGCGGTGGGCCTGGCATTATGGAAGCTGCAAACCGTGGTGCGGCAGATGTGGCAGGCAAAAGCATAGGGCTAAATATTGTCTTGCCCGGCGAACAGAAACCCAATCCCTATATCACGCCTGAATTGTGTTTCCAGTTCCATTATTTTGCCATCCGTAAAATGCACTTTTTGATGCGGGCAATGGCCCTGGTGGCTTTTCCAGGTGGTTATGGGACGTTGGATGAGCTTTTTGAAACGCTTACCTTGATCCAAACCCGCAAAGTACGACGAGTTCCGGTTATCCTGTTTGGCCGGGATTATTGGGACAAGATCATTAACTTCGATGCCTTGGTTGACGAAGGCGCTATTTCACAATGTGACCGCGAACTCGTCCAGTACGCCGAATCCGCAGATGAAGCCTGGGCGATTATTTTGGAGAATTATACCAATGGTAATATCC
>JABFSV010000057.1 GCA_013140405.1 Methyloglobulus sp.
ATGCAGCAGATCATCCCGTTTTATCCATAGATTGACTTGATGGTCATTGAGAAAGGGATCGTTAATTTTAGTCAGGACTGATTTTGCGAAGGTTTGTTCTAGGTTAATCAGTTTTGGATGCATACGGTTTTATTTTTGCCGACTTTGCTTAATTGCCCAAGCCACATCCGCAGCTTGACGGTTTTCCTTAACGTCATGCACCCGAAACACTTTCACACCAGCCATCACACCTAAAGCAGTTGTTACGGCGGTGGCTGTGACAAGCTCAGAAGGCTCGGTGACATCACAAATTGCTCCCATAAAGCGCTTGCGGCTAGTGCCCAAAAGCACCGGAAAGCCCAGCGCGACAAATTTATCCAGGTTTGCCAACAAGTCCAGGTTATCTTGCTTGCGTTTACCAAAGCCGATGCCCGGATCAATAACAATATTATTTTTGCCAATACCAGCGGCTAATGCCGCCGCTATCCGTGCGTTTAGAAAGTCGATAACTTCTGTAACCACTTTATTATAAAGAGGATTCACCTGCATTGTCTTCGGCAGACCTTGGCTGTGCATAAGGATAATGGGTACGGTTCTTTTGGCAGCCAAAGTCAGTATATTAGGGTCGTTTAACCCTGCCGAAACATCATTGATAAGATTTGCGCCTTCATTTAATGCCGCTTCGGCAACCCTGCTTAAGGTTGTGTCAATGCTGATAGTGACTTTATCGGCAAACTGTTTGCGGATTGCTGCAATGACGGGAATGACGCGGCGTATTTGTTCGTCTGAACTAACTGGATCAGAACCAGGGCGGGTAGATTCACCGCCAATGTCGATAATATCCGCACCTTCCGCCAGCATCTGCCCAACTTGCCGTACCGCCGCAGCTACGTGATGGTATTTGCCGCCATCGGAAAAGCTGTCTGGCGTCACATTCAATATGCCCATAATCAGCGGTTTTTTGCTATCGTTAAAGATCACTCGTGTTCCTGTATGCGTTGCCTGTGCCGCCTTAAGGTATAATGCGGCAATTAATTCTAACCACTTGTTGTCATGAATAAACCCCGTCTGGCCTGGGCGATTACCGGTTCCGGCCATTATATAGAAGAATGCCTGGATTTTTTGTTGACCTTGGAAGATGTCGATGTTTACATCAGCCCGGCAGGTGAAGAAGTGCTGAAAATGTACGGCATCAGCCTTGATGATGTGCGGGCAAAGCATTCGGTTTTTCGGGACAAAACTGCGTCATCGCCACCCGTCGGCTTGTTTTACAAAGGCCATTACCATACGTTTGTGATGGCACCGACTACCTCGAATACGATTGCCAAATGTGTATTGGGCATTGCCGATAATTTGGTAACTAATTTGTACTCTCAAGCCGGAAAATGCAAAGTGCCGTGTATCGTCTATCCTTGCGACATTGCTCCAGAGATGGAAACAACCGCGCCGGGCGGGAAAGTGATGGTTTATCCCCGCAGGATTGACCTGGAGGGAACGGAAAAAATCCGTACTTTTGAATATACAACCGTTGTCGAAAGTGTAGAGGAGTTGATCGACACGGTTAAACAACGGCTGGCGTCTTTAGTATGAGCGAGCATCTGCTTTTTCTCACTGGAAAGTTAGCGGAAAAACAGTTGCGCGGCATTTTGGAAAAAATGCAGCCGGAATTTACCTACACGGTACATCAGCTCGGCGTAAAGGTAGCTGCGCTGATGACGACGGACATGATCCTTCGCCGCTTGAAAGACACTTTCGGTGCAGATCGTATCATCATCCCAGGGCGTTGCCGTGGTGATGTCGAGTCTTTGGCTAAAGAATTGGATGTGGCAGTAGAAAGAGGGCCGGAGGAATTGAAAGACTTGCCGATGTATTTTGGCAAAGAAGCGCATAAATATGATTTGAGCCGCTATAGCGTCAAAATTTTTGCCGAGATCGTCGATGCACCCAATATAAGTGTCGAAGAAATCGTTAAACGAGCGGGTTACTATAAAAAAAATGGCGCAGACGTTATCGACATCGGCTGTTTGCCCAGCACGGATTTTCCGCACATGGAAGAGGCCATTCAGGCATTACAGCAACACGGTTTTACCGTCAGCATTGATTCCCTAAACAGTGATGATTTACTGCGTGGCGGTAAAGCGGGCGCGGATTATTTGCTTAGCCTGCACGAAAATACGCTATGGATAGCCGATGAAGTTGCCGCAACGCCCATTTTAATTCCAGAAACGCATGAGGATTTAGCGTCACTGGATCGGGCGATTGCGATCATGCAGGGAAAAAATCGCCCGTTTATCGTCGATCCTATCCTCGATCCCATTCATTTTGGCTTCACCCAATCCATCGTACGTTATTACGGGGTTAGGAAAAAACATCCTGATATTGAAATGATGTTGGGTGTAGGCAACATCACCGAATTGACCCATGCCGACACGGCGGGGATGAATGCCTTGCTGCTGGGCATTTGCTCGGAACTCAACATTAACCAGATACTTGCTACTGAAGTCAGCGGTCATGCTTGCCGAGCAGTTAAAGAGGCCGATAAGGCACGACGTATTATGTATGCTGCAAAAGAGCAGGACACGTTGCCCAAGCATATTGATCCCAGCCTGATGGCATTGCATGAAACCTCGCCGTTTCCTTATTCTCAGGATGAAATCAAGGAACTGGCTAGTCAGATTACTGATCCAAGTTATCGCATCCAAACCAGTGCGGAAGGCGTGCATATTTTTAATCGTGACGGCTTGCATACTGCAACTGATCCGTTTGACCTATATCCAAAACTGGCAGTGGAGAATGATTCCGGTCATGCGTTTTATCTGGGCGTGGAATTGGCGCGGGCAGAAATTGCGTGGCAATTAGGTAAGCGCTTTAACCAGGATCAACCTTTGGATTGGGGTTGTGCAACCGACGCGACAGAGCAAACGGTTGATCTCCATAGTTTTAAACCCGCTGGAACGACCTTGACAAAAAAATGATACAAGAAACGATTGTTACCACCCAGAGTAGCGAAGGTATCACCCACATAGCGCCGATGGGCATTCATGTGGAAGGCGATAGCCTTGTTATCCTGCCATTCCGTCCATCCACCACACTCAACAATTTTGTGGAAACGAAGGTTGGCGTCATCAACTATTGCGATGATGTACGGGTGTTTGCAGGGTGCTTGACCGGGCGGCGGGATTGGCCGCTACAATCCGCACAAACAATTTCAGGTAAATTCTTGGAATGTGCATTGGCGCATACAGAAGTAGAAATTGAAAGGATTGAGGAAAATACCACTAGGCCCAAGTTATTCTGCAAAACCGTACACACCGCAAATCACGCGCCTTTCAAGGGTTTCAACCGCGCCCAGTTTTCGGTGTTGGAAGCCGCAATTTTAATCAGCAGATTGGATATGCTGCCGTTGCAAAAAATAGAATCAGAAATTGAATACTTACGCATCGGCCTTGATAAAACCGCCGGAGAGCGGGAGTGGGAAGCCTGGGGCTGGATCATGGCAGTCCTTGATAATCACAAAAGGAATGCCAACAGATGACCGGGATGCTAGCCAGTGTTAACAGCATGGATGAAGCCAACATAGTTATGTCCGCAAATGTTGATATTATCGACCTGAAAAACCCTGCGTTGGGTTCCTTGGGGGCGCTGGATATTAAACTGGTTAAAAGTTGTGTCGTAGCCGTCAATGGGCGATGCCCCACCAGTGCGACGATTGGCGACTTGCCTATGCAGCCAGAGATCATTTTTAATGCAGTAAAAGAGATGGCTGAAACGGGGGTCAATTACGTCAAAATCGGATTTTTTCCAGGCGATAATCAAAAGCAGATCGTCCAGAAACTGACGGCATTAACCCAGCATTTTAACTTGATCGCCGTCTTATTCGCAGATACCCACCCCGATTTCAGCTTAATTGACAGCCTTATAACAGCTGGTTTCAAGGGGATCATGCTGGATACGCAAGACAAAACCAAAGGCCCGTTGACTGGAATGATGGCTAAAACTGAGATCGGACGTTTTGTTAACCACGTGAAATCCAGGCATGCAATCTGTGGGCTTGCAGGATCCTTGAGATTGGAAGATATTCCTTTGCTGATGCCTTATCAGCCCGACTATCTAGGCTTTAGAGGTGCTTTATGCGAGTCCCACAAAAGGGCAGGGCAGTTAAATCAACAGTCAGTAAAAAACATAAAGCAAACCATCGGTGAATTTTTCCGCTGATGCTGTACCGTTCACCACTTATCCGGTTTGGAAGAAGCCTTATCCTGATTGGTGTTATCGCGGGAATCTATTTCGTTTTTGGTTTGTTGGGTTTGTTGTTCAGAATTCCTCCTGACCCTATAGGATTTCTTATGCCATCCGCAGGTTTAGCGCTGGCAGCAACATTGCTCCTCGGCAACTGGATTTTACCTGGTGTCTCCATAGGTGGTTTTTGTGTCAGCGCTTGGGCTTTCGACTTTAACCCAGGATTTGTATCGGTCTATGCCGCCAGCGCGATAGGATCAACTTTATCTGCCTTAATTGGAGCGGGCTTAATTCGGAAAATAATTGGTTTCCCAAATCCGCTGGTGAAGGGTAAAAAGATTGTTTTGTTTATGTTTTTGGGTGGGCCACTGAGTTGCTTGATATCAGCGACGATAGGTATAACCACAATGTATGCTTTGGGTGTTACGACCACCTTGACAAGCATTGCATTGGATTGGTTGAGTTGGTGGGTGGGGGACATATTGGGCGTACTTATTTTTACACCGCTTATCCTCATACTTTTTGCCGAGCCACAGCCCATCTGGCACAGGCGTCGTGCAACGGTTGGGTTGCCCATTGTGTTGACGTTTGCCTTGGTTATTGTGCTATTTTTTTATCTGGACAGGGTTGGTCGACAACAATATACCGAACAATTAAAAGAACAAGCCATTACCTTATCTCAGGCGCTAAAGAACAGGATCTCGCTGGATTTGTCGGCACTGTATGGGCTTAAAAATTTTTTGTTAAGTTCAACGCTAATAGAGCCTCAAGAGGTTTTATCATTGGCCAATCAATCACTTTTTTCATTTAAAGAAATAAAATTAATCAGCTGGATTAATGATAAAGAAAATCTTGGGGAAAAAAACCAATTTTTTTCAGCCAATAATGAACAGCGGCACAATAAACCGAAAGCCTTGCGGTTGCTTTCCCCTGATCTCAGGAAGAAAATATTGGAGCGCTCTTCGTTTTCTGAAACAGAATTTTTGATCCCAGAAAAAAACGGATTTAGATTAGTAGTCCCTATCGTCAAAAAAATTGACCAGGAAACAAAGGATCTGGGTGTCATTATTGCGAGCTTATCCATGGAAGGGTTAATCCACCAAGCACTAGATGGATTGAATGCAGCCAATTGTTCAATGACTGTCAGTGTTATTCAGGACACTGTGGCTAATTCAACAAATGCTGGCATAAAAACCCTCTACACGAACATCGACAATTCTGATCATGAACCCTATCAGACAATCACCATCCCAGTAGCAGACCAAAAATGGCTATTAAGTTTCTATCGGGATAGCCGCTGCGAAAAGACGGGCAGACACTGGCCGATTGGATGGATTATATTCAGCGGCCTTTGGTTCACAGGCATACTCGGCATTGTGTTGTTACATTTGACTGGGCGTTATTTTCGCACCGAAGCTGTTATTGAAGAACGCACCAAAATATTGACGCAAACAAAAACTGCCGCTGAATCTGCTAACCAGGCCAAAAATCAGTTCCTCGCCAATATCAGCCATGAGCTAAGAACCCCGCTGAATGGCATTTCTGGCTTTACCCAATTACTGGAAAAAAAGCCATCCCTGGATTTGGAAGGTAAAAAACAGGTTGCCATCATCAAACAATGTAGTGACAACTTACTCAGGCTCATCAATGACATTCTCGACATTTCAGCCATAGAAAGCCAGCAAATAAAACTAGACGTTAACGACTTTGATTTTGCACTGTTGTTGACCGATAGCCTGCAAATTTGTAAATTTCGGGCAGATGAAAAAGGCCTCAAATTAATTGCAAAAAACACCTGTCTGTTTCGAAATTATCTCGGTGACGAGAAGCGAATCCGGCAGATACTGGTCAACTTAATGGATAATGCCGTCAAATATACCAGTCATGGCAGCGTGACCGTGAGCGTATCTTATCAACGTGGCGTAATGAAAATTTCCGTTGCCGATACGGGTTGTGGAATAGCCATAGATGATCTGGAACGTATTTTTTCCCCCTTTATACAGGTAAGCACCAACAATTTTACCCGTGAAGGCATTGGCCTTGGTTTATCCATTACCAAAGAACTCGTCAACTTGATGGATGGCAACATAAGCGTCAGCAGCCAACCCGGCTCTGGCAGTATTTTTACAGTTACATTGCCCTTACCTATCAGCGTAAAAAATCAAACTAAGCCTATGCCCTTGATTGGGCTGGAGACTCAGTTTAAAGAATTTTATGTATTGGTTGTCGATGATAGCGAGATCAACCTGCTCTTTCTAGTCAGTATGCTGGAGCAAATAGGCTGTAAGGTAGACTCTGCAATGGATGGGCAGCAAGCCTTGGCATTAATCGAGCAACATAATTACGACCTTGCCCTCGTAGACATCAATATGCCGGTCATGAATGGCTTGGAATTGGTAAAAAAGGTGCGTAGCCAACATCGGAAACTTAAAGTTGCTGCTGTAAGTGCTTATGCTGATAAAGAAAAAATAAACGAAGCGTTAAGTGCTGGATTTGACATTTACTTGACTAAACCTATCGAAGAACATCAATTAGCCGATTTGATACACAAAGGCATAGATGAATCTTCCGAAAAATAACGATTCAATTTTTTCGTTGGCAAGTAAGTAAAACCAGACGAATCCTGGCAGCCCCAGGTATTGTCAATTGCGTGATTCTTGCCGCTTGTTGGCAGGAAGCCCTCAAAACAAGATTTTGCAAAATGCTGATTCCTCGAATCGAGGCGTTGTTGCTAGAGTATTAATCCAAATCAAATCTGAACGACTACATTTTCCTGAAATTGGAATCAGGCAGCAACTTGTTCATATAAATGCTTCTGAAACTCTATAAACAACGAACTGATATTCGCCACGTTTCCTAAAACGTCCTTGGCATCTTCTAACGAGTGGTATTTGTTGGTTAGTAAGATAGGCAGTTTTTCCTGATCCAGTTCCTCCACACCTGTTTCTATATATTTGCTTAACACAAAATCAATAAATTCCTTTTGTTGGGCATTCAGAAAAGCAAAAATATTCGCCTGGGCTGCTGCAACTCTGGCTTCCCTTGTCATTGGCTTGATGTCGCTATTGAATACATACTCCAGCACATCAAATAAATCGCTTTTTTCTGCATCAATGAGTTTTTGCAGTGTCGATAATTCTTCCTTGCCAAAACCTGCTTCGTCTAATTGTTCCAACAAAATTCGTCGGGTCATTGGGTTGCTCCAAAGCGTCCGTAATTCTGTTTCACTTTTGAAAAATTTTGGTAATTCGCCAAACAAGTTATTTAAAAATTCTTCTGCTGAAATCGGTCTACCGTTGGCACTCCAAAACGAGGTTGACATCATGGCTTGAATGTCTAATTCTTTGCCATTATTCAACTTTATTTTGACTTTTTTGATGCACTTGCAAGGTTGTTGTTCGCATTTTGGGCAAAACTCAGGTGGTGTTTTTTCGCATTCGCAAGGTTGTTTATCGCATAGCTTGCAGGGCTTTGGTGGTTTGACTTCGCACGCACAAGGATTCTGTCTGCATTTGGTACAAGGTTCTTCCTCTACAGGCTCACCATCCCATTCAGGATCAGCAAAGTGCTTGTAGGCATCAACAAAATCGTAAATGGTAAAAAACTCTTTGCCGTCAAATAAACGCGTGCCTCGTCCCACAATCTGTTTAAATTCAATCATGGAATTAACGGGGCGCAACAACACAATATTGCGGATATTCAGCGCATCAACACCCGTGGATAATTTCTGTGAGGTAGTCAGAATCGTTGGGATAGTATTTTCATTGTCTTGAAAATCCCTTAGGTATTGTTCGCCTAATTCGCCATCATTGGCGGTGACACGCACACAATAATTCGGGTCTTTTGATGTTTTATATTGGTTCACCAGATCACGGATTGCTGCTGCATGGTCTTGGGTGGCACAGAAAATAATGGCTTTTTCGTTCTGATTGGCTTCGTCCATAAATATATGGACTCGTTTCGCTTCCCGTGCCTTAATTTCTATGATTTTATTGAAATCGGCTTCGGTATACAGTTTGCCTTCTTCGATTTCGCCCTCAATAATCTGGTCATCACTGGTGTAGATATAATCATCCAGCGTGGTCTTAATGCGCTTTACTTTGAAGGGTGTCAGAAAACCATCGTTGATACCCTCTTTTAGTGAATAGATATAAACGGGTTCGCCAAAGTATTGGTAAGTATCTACGTTATCCTTGCGTTTGGGGGTGGCGGTTAAACCTAACTGAACCGCTGGCGAAAAATAGTCTAATATCCCGCGCCAGTTGCCTTCATCATTCGCACCGCCTCGATGGCACTCATCAATGATGATGAAATCAAAATAGTCGGGCGGATAGGCACCAAAGTAAGGGGTAGGCTTACCCTCCTTATCAGTACCCGACATAAAGGTCTGGAAGATGGTAAAGAAGATACTGCCATTGGTAGGCACACCGCCTGTTCTCCTGATTTCATCCGGGCTAATCCGTACCAACACATCGTCAGGAAAGGCAGAGAAGGAATTAAAGGCTTGGTTAGCTAATATGTTTCTATCCGCTAAAAATAATATGCGTGGCCTTCTGTTACCATCGCGTTTTAAGTTCCAACGGGTTTGGAATAGCTTCCAGGCAATTTGAAAAGCAATGGCGGTTTTTCCCGTACCTGTCGCTAACGTTAATAAAATGCGGTCTTTGTTGTTGGCGAGGGCTTCTAAAGTGTTTTTTACGGCGATTTCCTGATAATAGCGTAATTGCCAAGAACCGCCTTTATCTTCAAACGGAATGGCAGAAAACTTCTCCCGCCACTCATTTTGCACAGCAAAGGTTTTGTTCCACAGTTCATCAGGGGTCAGGTAATTGGCTACTAAGCCTTCTGCACCTGAAAGCATACAAATGCTGTATAGCTCTTTTCCGTTGCTGGCATACGTGGTTTGTATGTCTAATTTTTGGGCATACAGTTTCGCCTGTGCCACCCCTTCACCTACGCCCAGTTCGTCGCTTTTGGCTTCTACGACTGCAAGCTTTATACCCTTGTAAACCAATACATAATCAGCGGTGAGTTTTTTGGCCCTAACACCGCCCGTTTTTATCCTGCCTGCGGTAATATGGTATTCACGCAGGATTTTAGAGCCTTCCACAACACCCCAACCACAGGCTTTTAACTGGGGGTCTATAAGTTCCGCTCTGGTTTCTGCTTCGTTCATTAAACTCCCCTAGATGAGTTTGATTAAACCCTAGCCCATTCAGGGTCAGACAGGGCTTGATCGGGTGATAAAATAGTGAGGTCAGATAATAACGGATTGCCTTGTAAAACCAGTAAATCTTGGTCCCCCGTCACCAACCATTTGGCTTCTGCTGCCAATGCGGTGTGAATAAACTTATCATCGTCGCCATCCCTGCAATAGCTTAAAGCTGTAATAGCGGGTGGCAATTCCACCCAATGGGCAATGGCATCAATATCGTGCAGTAAGCGTTGGCGTTGTTCCATGCTTAAATAGCGGTCAAACTTGGGTCGCCATAAGCGCGATTCCAGTTCGGCAAAGGTGTCGTTAGAAAACACAGGTAAGCCTTTACCCAGTGCTTGCTTCACGAATTGTGCGGGTGCGCCATGCTGGTTAAGTAGAGCACTGATCCACACATTGCTATCAATTACCACCTTTACAGTGGCACTCTGCTGCGTTAGTTCAGCTTTCATCAGCCAGCAAGTCATTCAGCATAGCGGGGGTTAGACCAGCTCGCTCGGCTGCTTCTGCTGTTTCTCTCATTGTGTGTAATAGCCGATCCGCATAAAAGGCACGCATGGCTTGATAATCTTCAGCACTGACCATGACCGCCACTACCCGGTTATGGCGCATTACCTGCACTGGCTCGCGTTGCACGCGGTCAATAAATTCCCCAAAACGGGTTTTAGCTTCGTTAGCGGTAAATGTTTGCATGTTAGTGTCTCCCTGATGAACGTTACTCGCTTATTTTAACCGAATCGTTCGATTTGACCAATAATAGAATGGTCTAGTCAGTCCCAAACATACCGTTCATCATAGTCCAAATTGTATTTTTTAAGAAATGTGCGGTATTCGTCTTGGAATGTTTTCTTACGATGATGTTCGTGTTGATTAGCGATATAGGCAACGACTGTGTCAATTTCAGTTGGATTGACTGAAAATGCCCCGTAGCCATCTTGCCAATAAAAATTACGGTAATCTTCGCCTTTGGTTTTTATCCATTTGGAAGAATGCGCTTTCAACTCCTCCATCAGTTTTATCAAGGCTATCTTTTTGGATAACATACACAGTATGTGGATATGGTCAGTATGTCCGCCCACTTTTATCACCTGGCAGTCGAGTTTGTTGCAGATACCACCGAGATAGCTATGCAATTCTGCTGCTATGGGAGGCTGTATCAGCGGCTGCCTGTGTTTGGTGCTGAATACGATGTGCATGTAATTTTTTACGAGCGACTGTCCCATAGTTTTATATCGTGATGGTTAATGGCGTTAAGCCCCGAAGGGGTGATATAGCCTAACACAGGGCGCAGCCCTGTGCAGCGTTCAAACCCAAAGCCCCGAAAGGGCGTAATATGTCAGCGATGGGCAACGCCCTTCACATATATAACACCATGAAACCTAAGCCCTGAATGGGCGTGATACAAGGTGATGTCTGGTGCTGGTGCGAATGTATAGAATGTATAGACATGTTGTATTACGCCCTTTCAGGGCTGATTATGGTTGATGGTTTCTCTCGATGGGCGATGCCCATCGCTGGTGTATTACGCCCCGTTGGGGCTTTGCACTGTGTCCAGCTATGGCAACACCACGAAATCCAAGCCCTGAAAGGGTGTGATATTAGGTGATGTATTTTGCGAATGAATAGGTATAGGCATAGCATAGGGTATTACGCCCTTTCAGGGCTGATTATGGGTGATGGTTTCCTCTTTCGATGGGCGATGCCCATCGCTGGCAGATGCCGCCCCTTTGGGGCTGTGTAACGTGTTCAGTTCATCCAAGCCCTGAAAGGGCGGATATATACCAACACAGGGTGTAGCCCTGTGAA
>JABFSV010000364.1 GCA_013140405.1 Methyloglobulus sp.
AAAAACATCAACACATTTATAGGGGCAACCACAGAATTCGGAAAAAATAGTACGCTAAGGTTTTCCAGTCATCCTTAGCTGTCAATCAACATCCAAAAGTTTCCAGTTGACTTGAAGAGGTTATGGTTTTTGGATAGCTTTTTTTCGTTTTTTTAATCGATAAGAATCATCGCCTGTTTCTAGGATGTCACAATGGTGGGTTACCCTATCCAGTAATGAGGTAGTCATTTTTTCATCACCAAAGACTTGCATCCATTCAGCGAAATTTAGGTTGGTGGTAATGATCAATGAGGTTTTCTCATAGAGCTGGCTGATCAAGTGGAACAACAGTGCGCCGCCGGACTGGGGAAACGGCAGGTAGCCGAGTTCGTCAATGATCACCGCATCCATCTGTATTAGCCGTTTGGCAAGCGAACCCGCCTTGCCCGATTGTTTTTCCTTTTCCAGTTGGTTGACCAAATCAACAGCATTATAGAAACGGACGCGCTTGGCCTGCTGGATGGCCGCGACGGCCAGTGCGGATGCCACATGGGTTTTGCCGGACCAGTGCCGCCCACAAAAATAAGGTTGTTCGCCTGATCCATGAAACTGCTGGTGGCCAGTTGTTCAACATGGGCTTTGTCCAGAAGGCTTTCGGCCCATTCAAAATCGATCAAATCCCGATGGGGCGGCAATTTGGCGGCGTACAGTTGGTAGTTTAAGCGGCGGGCATGGCGGTCAGCTTGTTCAGCCGCAATCAAACGGCCCAGCCAGACTTCCGGCATGACCGGCTTTTGTTGGGAGGTAAATTCAACCCGCCATTCTTGCCAGGCAGCGGCCATGCCGTGGAGTTGTAACGCCTTGAGTTGGGCATGGCGATCAATGTTCATAGCAGGATCTCCTCAAACTGTCGTAGCGGCTGCAATCGGCCTGCACCTCAATCTGCAAGGCAGGTACCCGCATCGTCTTCTCGACGTAACCGTCAAAGACCGCTTTAATGGGCAATAGGAGGGGTTGTTCTTCGGCAAAGCAATCGGCAATGGTCCGTCCCGTTTGTTCCGGATGCCGGCGGTTCGCCAATTCTTGGCAACGCAAAGCCAGCCAAGCATTGAGGTCGTCAAAACTTGAAAACTTCGGTGTCGGCGTAAACAACCATTCCCTGACGTTACCCACTTGGTTCTCGACTTGCCATTTTTCCCAGCCAGATTCTGGCGTACAGGCCACGGGTTCAAACAAGTAATGGTTTGCCATTGTTAGGAAACGGCGATTGAATTGGCGTTCTTTGCCCACAAAAATGGCATCAACGACCGTTTTCAGGTTGTCATACGACTGCATGGATGCAGGAGGTAGGGCAACGCAGGAGCAGTTGCCGAGATCATCCGTTTAGGGACGCCACTAAAATAAGCAAATGCCCTGATATGGGCATCCAAAACCAAAGCTTGGGTTTCGCGGGGATAGGCCACCAGGAACATCTTTCGGCTATACGACAGGCGGAAATGCGCTACTTTGATCGTTTGCAACACACCGCCCAACACGACATATTCGTAGCTCCAGCCGAATTGGCAGGTCTCACCGGCGGGAAAAACTAAAGGCACAAAGGCTTGCTTGGCCACAGGTTGCTTACCGGACTCCCGTTTCCAGTCCAGCACAAACCGTCGCCTAAAGCGCCTACTGTCGGTGCACTGGCCCGTAAGAGCCTTGATAACCTTCCACTTGCAAACACTCGAACAAGCGCTGTGCCGTCCTGCGTCGGCGTTTGGGCAATTTGCTGTCAAACACTAACCAATCGGTTAATTGCTGCTTAAAGTCACCCAACTTTGGGGTTGGTTGGACTTGGCTGTTGATAGGCCGGTTCCGTTTCTGTCTGTAAGGCCTTACGGACTGTCGGACGGGAAAGATTTAGGCTTTTGGCTATCTCGCTAATAGTTTCGCCTCTAATGAAATGGCGTCGCCTGATTTCGGCTATATGATCCATTGATAACACCCCAGGGTACTCCGACAAAACGCCGGATCATGACACACACGGGTGGAAACTTTTCAATGTTGATTCCACCCTTTCCCTGGTAATTTTTGCATGTTGATTAACAAGCTACGCTCCCGTTGCAGTTCAAGGCGCAGCTCTTCTTCTGTGGGTAAGTACGGCAGGTATTTAGAGGCAAAGAGTTGTCGGCTATCGGTGAGTACGGCGTGTTTTTTTACGCTCCGACCCACTTTAAAATCTTGAAACCGTAGTGGCCTATTCATTCCTGCTGCTGTAAGGGTAACCATTGTTCAAATTCACTCAGCGTCATAATGGGCGGTGTGGTAAAGGTTTGTTTAATCACCAATAAATCGTTATCGCCTGTAACCAGTGCATCGGCATTACTTGCCACAGCCAGTGTTAAAAACATTTGGTCAGCTTGGTCACGTAGGGTTGGCAAACCGGGCGGCACAGCAAAATGGCCTTGGGTAAAAGCGTAGGGTAAAATATCTGCCAGCAATAGCGTTTGCTCAGGCTTTGTGAGTTTGAATTTTGGGTAGCTCAGCACTGTTATGAGTTCGGTAGCGGTTTCTTTGCTGACCACAGGCGCAAACTCGCCAGCTTGCCAAGCATGACGCAACCAGGCCATTTTTTGCCTGGAAAATAACAGGGCAGAAATAATGCAGTTGGTGTCGAGTACTACCTTTAACGCCATTATTTTGCTCTTGCCCAAGCAATGGCATCCGCTACGTCTTGCTCATCGATACCCAAGGCTTCTAGCTTTGCGCGTACTGCATCGGCTTTTTGTATGCGGACTGGTGTAAGGATGACACGACCATTTTCGACTTCGACTTCAAAATAATCCGCCTTGCCCACGGATTGCACAATGGATTTTGGTAAGGTCAGTTGGTTTTTACTGGTGATTTTGGCTAACATGGTAATCGCCTTAAAGTAAGGAAGTAAGATTATATTACTAAGGAGACATTCCAATGTCTAGCATTTTGTAAAAGTTGCATGGCAACCTTCTGCGGCAGTTGTTAAGTAATCCTTAACAACTGAATTGTCAGTTAATTCTTTTTCTTTCAGTATGTTAGTGATGTGCATACTGATGTTTGCCACTGAGGTGTCAAAAAGTTCTGCCAGTTGGTTTTGGTTCATCCAAATACTGCCATCTTTAGCCATTAAGCTAACAGAGGCTTTACCGTCTTCGGTCTGATAGATGAG
>JABFSV010000484.1 GCA_013140405.1 Methyloglobulus sp.
GGAACGCGAAAGCAAAAACAATACCAGCGATTTCAAAAAAAACCAGATCAGGGATATTATCCGTAAACGAAAAATCGAGGAAGAGACGGAGCTTTGGCTACGCCGTTTACGTGACGAATCCTCTGTGGAAATTTATCAAGATCGTCTCTGATTTGCATAGCAGCCGATCACCTTGTATAAATAATCAGGATGAATAAAAACGACCCAGCAATGACATTTAACACGCAGGACGATAAAAAAAAACGGATTAAGGATCAGGTGCAGGCGGTTATTGCCTCGAAAAGCCTGGATAATCAGCGCGTCCTGATTAACGCCATTGCGGCAGAATTGAAAATCACTGTGCTGGATTGTGCAGCGGCTTTAGTGGTTCTGCATGAAGCCAGCCCAGATACAATCAGCCCAAGCCACACCAGTCAAGTACATGCTCAGAAGCAAAAGTTGGATGAAAAGTCATCCCCTAATAATTTGCTGCCAGGCATTAGATTGGTTCGTTATCGTCTTGATGTGGGTTTTCAGCATAAAGTGACCCTGGATGAAATTAAAAAAATACTGGTCGAAGAATCCGGCGTAGACATAAAAAATATCGCTAATGTGCGTATTCAGGATTGTTATACCCTCATCGATTTGCCCGATGAAATGCCCCAGGAAATATTTCATCACCTGAAGACAGTTGAAATTAATCAGCAGCAGTTGGATATTAGGCGGGTTAAACCGCGCAACAAAAAACGCGGCAACTATAGAAATCGACGAACCCATTTGCAGCCCGTCAATAAAATGGGCAAAGATTGAAACTTTTGTCACCAGAAATAGTGTATGTTGACTGCTGAAGAGACGATGGGGATAAGCGTATTATTTGCTTGATAAAGGATTAAATGACAACAATTCAATACATTAATACCGCAGATCAACTGGCGGCACTTTGCGAGGAAATAAAAAAAGCCTCTTGGTTAGCGCTGGATACTGAGTTTTTAAGGGAAAAAACCTACTATCCCAAATTCTGCTTACTGCAAATAGCAACGCCAGAGTGGGTGGCTTGCGTAGACCCTATTGCTTTGCCTGAATTGGGCAATCTTTTCGAAGCGATATATAATCCTGGCATTATTAAAGTATTCCATTCCTGTCATCAGGATTTGGAAATTTTTTACCAGATGACAGGAAAAGTGCCAGGCCCATTATTCGATACCCAAGTAGCAGCGCCATTGCTGGGTTATCAGGACAATCCAGGTTATGCCATGCTGGTTTCCAGTTTGTTGAATATCAATCTAAACAAAGCCCACACCCGTGCCGATTGGAGCAAGCGACCATTGTCCGAAGCGGAAATCCAGTATGCGGCGGACGATGTCATTTATTTGTGCCAAATCTATCAAATTATGTTGCAAAAACTGGCAGTGCTAGGCCGGGCAGATTGGTTAAAGCACGACTTCAAAGAACTTGAAAACCCTAATAATTACCAGGTCTTACCTGAAAAGGCCTGGCTTAAAATCAGGGGTAAAAATAAACTGACCGCCAAGCAATTGTCAATTGTCCAGGCTTTGGCTGAATGGCGGGAAACAACTGCCCAGGCTGAAAATCGCCCTAAAACCTGGTTGCTGCGCGATGAATTGATATTCGACATGGCTAAGCAACAACCGGAAACGGTGGCAGATTTGGCAAACATCCGTGGCATTAACGAACGGACTGTCCATCGTTACGGTCGAAAGCTGTGTGAGTTAATTGCCGCTGCAAAAAATAACGAGCCACAACCGCTTAAGGAAAAAGAACGGGCCATCAAGAAAAATCAACAGCATGAGGCTATCCTCGATATATTGACGGCCTTGGTACGTATCCGCGCCGAAGAAAACTCACTGAATCCGACAATATTAGCAACACGAAAAGACCTTGAAGTGCTGCTGTTCAATGAAGAGGAAGACTGTCCTTTGCTGCATGGCTGGCGTTATTCGATGGCAGGCAAAGAGTTGGTGGGCTTACTGAAAGGGGAATTGCTCTTTGGCATTCAGGCAGACAAGCTAAGTGTTATTGAAAAGCAATAAAATTGTGGGTAGTTCATAAGCACAGAATGTAGGCTTTAAGCGACAACCATATTAATGTAAGGCTTGTAAGTGCCTTGGATAGTGAACGGAACACCAAGTTCGACTTCCCATCGTTTTGCAATTTCAAGTTCTTCTTTTCGACCAGCGTCATCCAGTAAGATTACGCAGCCTGGTTTCAACTGTTTCCTCATGACTGGGATCAAACCGTATCTCCCGCCCTTGGTTCTTCTGGGTGGGCCATCACAGACGACTAAAGAAAAACTGTCTGGCATCTTATCCAGTGGAACGTCGTACCAACAAAAATCACCATAATCCTTGAGCGGGTTGGTGACTATGGCGGAATCTAACTCGTATTGATGTAAATAGCTTTGTACTTTATTTGACCACGCAGCTTTATGTTCGAGAACCCAATGACATTGGCCTTGCCTTTTGGCGATAACACCAAGCAGGATGGTGGATAATCCGGAGCCACACTCCAAAATTGCCCCGTGTGATGTAAGCGCATGGCTTATACAGCCGGCAAGATATTCGTCCCGGGCGCTCCATGCTTCGTTACCCCAACCGTAAATCAAGTCAATGAGTACCGGATTTCCAGGATATGCACAAGCGCCAGGGTCTTTCAGGAATTGTTCCATGGCTTGTCGGAAAACAACTTTACGGTGCTTTCCCCGGAGAAAACTGCGGATTTGGGGAGGCACTGACTTAAAGTAGGTTTCCCGAAGAAAACCAAGCGTTTTCGAGGTTAAGTCTGATTTCAAGCTGTTTTTCACTCAATTTATCGTAAGAAGAGTCACTTTAAATTCTATCGTCATCTTTTTTCACAAATTGAATTTTGTTGAAAATGAGGCTGTCCCTGGCAAGGGTTCAAGCGGATTGAGGATAACGTCACTATCTTGAAAGGGTTCTCATTTTACAGTGGCAAGGCTATTAAGAAAACCAACGATAGCCAAGCCGAGCTCATGCGCCATATTCACAGGCACTGCATTCCCTATTTGCTTGTATTGCGCGGTCAATGGCCCTGAAAATTGCCAATCATCAGGGAAAGTTTGTATGCGGGCGTATTCCCTTACTGTAAACGGGCGGGTTTCACTAGGGTGGCAGCGTTCAGTTTGTTTTTGGGCGGGCGCGCAGGTCAAGGTCAAGCTAGGCTCATTCCAGCTCATCCGCCGTGCCATGCCTGTTTTGCCGCCGCCTAGGTAAAAACTTTTTTTCATGTAGTGTTTTTGCACGTCTAAAGGTAGATCGCGCCAGTAACCGCCTTCCGGGACTTGTTCCATCACGGCTTTTTTTCCGGGCGGATAGGTTTGTCCAGGTGATTGCGGGACATCGCAAGAAAACAATTCTCCTGCACACAAGGCATCCTTAATAGTGTAGATTCTCTGGTATTCTCGCGGCCAGTTAAACTCATGTTTAGACAAGTCGTTACGTATGCCGACTAAAATCAAGCGTTCCCGTTTTTGTGGGACGCGATAGAAAAGGGCTTTTATCAGATGGGGTTCTAATAACTGGTAACCTAATTCATCAATCACAGACTTGATGTTTTCCAAGGTGCGGCCCTCATCGTGGTTTAGTAACCCCCGCACGTTTTCAGCCATGAACAGCTTGGGTTGGGTTTCCTTGATAGTCCGCGCAAACTCGAAAAAAAGTGTCCCCCTGGCATCTTCAAAACCCATTTTTTTGCCAGCATAGCTAAATGCCTGGCAGGGAAAGCCGCCCGTTATGACATCAATTTGGTTTTTGTAAGGGGAAAAATCTATGTTAGCAATATTGTCACAAACAACCTGCCAGTTTGGGCGGTTAGATTGGAGTGTCGCACACGCATTTTTGTCAATTTCGTTGAGCAGTACGGTATGTAATCCGGCTTTTTCGAGTCCGATAGCGAGTCCACCCGCACCGGCAAAAAGCTCGATTGTTTTATAGGTGTTTACTGCGGTAGGGATTTGGCGCTCAGAATCATCAAAAATGAAATGCAATTTATCGAATTGCTTAAGTTGATCTTTAGTGTAAAAACTATGATTATTGTTTGAGTTTCGTACGGGCGAGAGCTTGCCGTTATTATCCCAACGGCGCAGTGTTGCTTTAGAAATTCCTAGCATATCAGCTACTTGTGCTACAGAATACATGTTAGAAATACCCAAAATTGCATATTTGTATTATACACTTCAACTGAAGTCTTCTGTCACCGCATTCGGTAAAACTATTAACAATCAGCAGGGAACGAATTGACTGACCGTATTGATGAGGAAACCCGTTCACGGATTATGTCGGCTATCCGTAGCTATGGGACACGTCCAGAGAAACTCGTACGTTCTGCGCTGCATCGGCAAGGTTTTCGTTTCCGGCTGCATATCAAGCAATTGCCCGGTACGCCCGACTTAGTGTTACGCAAGTACAAGGCGATTATTTTCATCAATGGTTGTTTCTGGCATCAACACCAGAATTGTAAGGCGGCGCATATCCCAAAAACCCGCAGAGAATTTTGGCAGAATAAATTTACCCGCAATGAGGCGCGTGACCAGAAGGTATTGTATCAACTGAAAATAATGGGATGGCGTGCTGCGATTATCTGGGAATGCGGCTTAACTAAAAAACGACAGGAAGATACTATTAAACGATTGGTGCTATGGCTTAGATGGGGAAGCGAATATATTGAAATCCCTGTTTATGATGAATATTGTGAGCAATAGTTATCCAAAATACTCAGCGGAAATTTTTCTTGCTCATTTATCGGCGATCAAATTTGTACCTCAAATTTTCATGAATGAGTCCGGCGTGTCCAGAAAATAACTGGCTGGAGTTTTAAAATGCAAGGGTTATACTGACGGCCTGCTTAACTACTTTCTGAGGGCTCTCGCCATGAACGCTTTAAGTGTAAAAGCCATTGATTTCATTAGACAACCCAAACAAATGCTGATAAATGGTCGCTGGGAATCTGCGGCATCAGGTAAGTTGTTTCCAGTCACCAATCCCGCAACGGGCGAAACGATTGCCCATGCGGCCGAGGGCGACAAGGCGGATGTCGATAAGGCGGTTAAGGCGGCGCGAGCGGCTTTGGAAAGTAAAGTGTGGGCGGCTATGACACCTTCGGACAGGGGTAAGCTAGTTTGGCGCATCGGCGACTTAATCCTCAAATATGCAGATGAATTGGCTGAATTGGAAGCGCTGGATAACGGCAAACCGGTTACTGTTGCCCGTAGTGCGGACGTTGCGCTGGCGGCAGATATTTTCCATTACATGGCAGGCTGGGCGACTAAATTGCACGGTTTGACCATACCAATTTCGATTTCCGGCGGCAACTTTCATTCGTATACACGGCTTGAGCCGGTCGGCGTAGTTGGTCAAATCATCCCATGGAATTTTCCTTTGTTGATGGCGGCCTGGAAATTGGCGCCCGCATTAACGACGGGCTGTACGGTCGTATTAAAAGTGGCGGAAGAAACGCCGCTTTCGGCCCTGCGTTTAGGCGAAATAATGCTGGAAGCAGGTTTGCCGGACGGTGTGGTTAACATCATCACGGGCTTTGGCGAAACCGCTGGTGCCGCGTTAGCCGCGCATCCGATGGTCGATAAAATTGCATTCACCGGATCGACCGATGTCGGCAGGTTGATCGTCAATGCGGCGGCAGGTAACCTCAAAAAAGTGACGTTGGAACTGGGCGGTAAATCACCCAATATCGTGCTTAAAGATGCAGATTTGGATGTCGCAATTCCAGGCGCAGCCAATGCCATCTTTTTTAATCATGGGCAATGTTGTGTGGCTGGTTCAAGACTTTATGTTGACCATGACATTTTTGATGAAGTTGCTGAAGGCGTTGCCGATATCGCTAAAAAAATTGTGTTGGGCAGTGGGTTAGATCCACAAACCCAAATGGGGCCGTTAGTTTCTGATATCCAACTTAATCGCGTGTGCGGTTTTTTGGATTCCGGCTTTCAGGAAGGCGCAAAGGCACTCAGTGGCGGTAAAAAACGAGAAGGTGCGGGTTATTTTGTGGAGCCGACAGTGTTGGTTGACACTACGCCGCAAATGAAAGTAGTGAGGGAGGAAATTTTTGGCCCCGTGGTGGTTGCTATGCCTTTTAAGGACGTGGACGAGAAAATCATCCAACAAGCCAATGATTCGATTTATGGTTTGGCGGCGGGTGTATGGACACGCGATGTGGGTAAAGCCCACAAAATTGCCCACCAATTGAAAGCCGGAACAGTTTGGGTGAATTGTTACAATGTTTTCGACGCGGCACTGCCTTTCGGCGGCTACAAACAATCAGGTTGGGGACGCGAAATGGGTGCAGCCGTGCTGACACATTACACTGAAAGCAAAGCTATCACGATTAATATTGGATAGGTTGTGCCAGTAAAGTTTTTCACCCAGAAATTTATGGGTTTGTCATCGCCTTTATTTAGATTAATCCCTTAGCCAGTTACAATGACTGTTAATCAAATAGTCATTGTTATAAGGTCAAAATGAACAACTCTTATGTCTACGCGCTCGATTTTGACGGCGTAATCTGTGATAGCGCCGTGGAAACGGCGATAACTGGCTGGAAGGCCGCCACCTGCATTTGGGGTGGCATGCCCAAAGCTGCACCCCAAATAACGATTGACCAATTTCGATTAATAAGGCCAATCATAGAAACGGGTTATGAAGCCATATTGGCAATGCGTTTGCTTTATTTGGGCGAGACAGTCGAAGCGATTTACAGTGATTATGGCAATAAAATCGAGGCTTTGTTACAAGATTCCCAGGTTAAGGTTGACGACCTAAAAAAACTGTTTGGGGAAACCAGGGATGTTTGGATAGAAAACGATTTAGCCGATTGGATAAACATGAATCCCTTGTTTGACGGCGTGGCGGAAAAATTACGCGAGCTTGGGCAACTTTGCCCCTGGTATGTGGTCACTACCAAACAGGAACGGTTCGTCAAACAAATACTGAAAGCCAAAGCGATTGACCTCCCGGATGGGCGCATATTCGGCTTGGATCGCAATATGAGCAAGGTAGAAGTGTTAGCGGGGCTATTAAAAACCCATCCCGACGAAACGATCTATTTTGTCGAAGATCGGTTACCGACGCTGTTAAATATTTCAAAAAACAGCGGCCTTACCGGCGTTAAACTAATTTTTGCATTGTGGGGTTATAACACGGCGGAAGACAAGGCATTAGCTGCCCAGCACGACTTTACTTTGCAGCAGCTTGACGGTTTTCTTAAGCTATAGCCTTTGAATTTCCAATAAGCCCTACTACTAATCATCAGGAGTAAACAGTATGTCATTGAATATGTATGAAGCCTCCATTCCCGTTTTTGTCCGTATGTTGGGCAATTTGTCGTCGATACTCGATAAGGCGGTTATCTGCGCGGAGACGAAGAATATCGATCCGGCAATTCTTGTCAACGCAAGGTTGGCACCCGATATGTATCCACTAAGTCGGCAAGTACAAATTGCGACTGATATGGTCAAAGGTTGCGCTGCCCGTCTTGCTGGCATTGACGTGCCAAGTTACGAAGATAACGAAGCTACATTCGCCGATTTACAAGCGCGTATCGCTAAGATCGTCGCTTTTTTGCAATCGGTAAGTGCCGAGCAAATTAATGGCAGTGAAGACCGTACGGTTACGCTGAAACTGCGCGGCAGGGAAATCCAATTTTTAGGCCAACCTTACCTACTCGATTTTGTGTTGCCAAACCTATATTTTCATGTCACGACTACCTACGCTATTTTGCGTCATAACGGCGTGGAAATTGGAAAAATGGATTATTTAGGTGCTTATTAAAAGCGGTAAGCCAACGAAATATCGGTAAAAATTCTGAATAGGTGGTCACTCTCAGTTTTACGTAATTGATTCGTCATAATTTGCTATTAAAATATACTATAAGGCATAGGTTATGCCTTGCTCCTTTGAATTATTATTCTGAGTTGGCTGTATTGGAATCGGCGAACCGAACTGTAAATGCCTTCAATTAAGGGGTATTCATAAGTTATGTGGAAATGTCACTATGCCTATTGGTATCCTTCTTCAATCCACTGCTAAATACTCTACTATCAATCATATTATGTCCATATTCCAAGGATGATATACCGTAATATTTCAACTATAATTAGTGTGGTTATAAAAATATTTTAGTTAAATCATTAGATTAGAGAGTATTCGTGCAAGTTTCCATTGTAATTCCTGTTCGTAATGAAGCTGAAAACATTATTCCTTTGCTTGAGGAAATTGTTGATGTGATGAAGGGAGCAGATGCCTACGAAATTATTGTTGTTGATGATGGCAGTAATGACCAAACAAGCCAGGTGCTAAATCAGGCGCTACAGCGTGTTGATATGCTACGAGTCATCCATCATGAACTTAGCTGTGGGCAAAGTACGGCGATTTGTACTGGGATTAAGGTTGCGAAGTTCGCCGTCGTTGCGACCCTGGATGGGGATGGGCAAAATGATCCGGCTGATATTCCGCGCTTATATGAGCAATTAAAGCAGCAAACAGAAGAAAGCGCACAGTTATGGATGGTGGCTGGCTGGCGTAATAAAAGACACGACTCCACGTGGAAGTTGTTTTCGTCGAAGGTTGCCAATGCAGTAAGGGGTGGATTGTTGGGCGACAAAACGCCGGATACGGGCTGCGGATTGAAAGTGTTTTTTCGGGATAAATTTCTGGAGTTACCTTATTTCGATCATATGCACCGTTTTTTGCCGGCCTTGATAATCAGGGCAGGTGGGCAGGTTATTTCTGTACCCGTCAACCACAGGGCCAGGTCAAAAGGTTATTCAAAATACGGCACGTTAGATCGGCTTTGGGCAGGAATTACTGACTTAATGGGCGTAATCTGGTTAAAGAAACGGGCAACTGTGCCAGTAATAAAGGAAATACAGCGTGGATAATGCGACGATTTGGTTGGTCATCGGCTTTTTGGGGCAGGCGCTTTTTTCTGCGCGTTTTATTGTGCAATGGCTGCGAAGCGAGCGGGAGAAAAGGAGTGTGTTTCCGGTTGCCTTCTGGTATTTCAGCATCGCAGGTGGGGCAATCTTACTGGCTTATGCCATTTATAAGGAAGATCCGGTATTTATCCTTGGGCAGCTTACGGGACTATTCATCTATTTTCGTAATCTGTATTTTGTTGTTTATCAACATAGAATTTTAAAAGCCGAATAAGCCAATACCTTTTCTAATATACCCTTGATGATTAGGCTGTTTCCTGTCAGGCTTTGGCTAGCTTTCCTCTGGGCTATTTTGGTTGCCGTCAGCTTAGCCGCTCGCCCGTTATTCCCTATTGATGAAACCCGTTACGCGTCAGTGGCCTGGGAGATGTGGGTCAGGGATGATTTTCTCGTACCTTATCTAAATGGCGAAACCTATAGCCACAAACCACCCTTGTTGTTCTGGTTGATGCAACTCAGTTGGTGGTTGTTTGGGGTGAACGATTGGTCGCACCGCATTATCGCGCCGCTGTTTTCGCTGGCAACATTATATCTTTCCCAGTCTGTCGCGAAGGTACTATGGCCTGATCGAAATCAGATTGAAGAATTAACCCCATTCATTTTGCTGGGATTTTTTTTCTGGATGGTGTTTAGCACGTTGACCATGTTCGACATCATGCTGTCATTTTTTGCATTGTTGGGCATCTATAGTTTAGTAATACTTGCCCGGCATGGTTTATCGCTAAAACGTTGGGCTTTGTTAGGTGTAGCCATAAGCGGCGGTGTCCTTACCAAAGGCCCAGTGATATTGTTGCATGTCTTGCCGGTAGCGTTGCTGGCACCTTGGTGGCTGACATTGCAACAAACGCCTCTTCGCTGGCAATATTGGTATGGAGGATTAATTTTTGCGGTTTCAACTGGGGCTTTAATCGCTTTATGTTGGGCAATTCCGGCTGGAATGGCTGGGGGTGAGGCTTACCGAAATGCTATATTTTTAGGGCAGACCAGTGGTCGTGTAGTGGATTCATTCGCCCATAAGCTGCCGTTTTGGTGGTACTTGCAACTAGTGCCTTTATTGCTGTTTCCTTGGTTCTTGATGAAGCCATTTTGGGCTGGATTAGCCAAGTTGAATTTGCAGGATTGCGGCATTCGTTTTTGTCTGGCTTGGCTGCTTCCGGTTTTCATCGCATTTTCCGTGATTAGCGGTAAACGCATTCATTATCTATTGCCGTTAATGCCCGCGCTCGCTTTATTGGCGGCACGTGCTTTAGATCAAGTGACTGAATGCAATTGGCGACACGCTCATGTCGGGGTTACGGCTATCTTGGGTTTTCTGGGTGTGGTATTGGTGCTGTTGCCTTGGATGAATGACCATTTTCACTGGTGGGAAGAGTTGTTGTCGGTGTCTCCTGGGTGGGGGCTTGTGTTGTGTATAAGTGTTATTGGTTTGCGTGTTTCCGTTGGCAATAAAGCTAGCGAGTCAGTTGTTTATGTTTGTATCGTTTCGATAGTGGCAGCATTGGCCGTTTCTTCCGGTTATTTTGAAATCAAAAGCGGTCGCTACGATACTGTCCCACCCGCCCAAAAAATAGCTGAGTTAATGGCTGAACAAAGGCAGATAGCTTTTTATGGTAATAAATATCATGGACAATTTCATTTTACCGGTCGCCTAACCCAACCGATTGCAGTCATAGGTAATTATAGGGATTTATCCAACTTTGCAAGCCAGCATCCAACCGGTTATGTCCTTGTGGAATATAAGGATTCAACAGTGTTTTCCGAATCAACATTAACATACCATTACCCGTTCAAAAGCCACAATATAGGCTTTGTTTCGTGCAAAGCACTGATTGACAACCCACGTTTAAGTTCAGTGTTACAGCCTTCTTAGCTGTAGCTACTGCCAAACAACAGCTTGGTATAAAATTTATCCTCGTTATTCAAGTAAACAAAGCAACATCTTCGACGTGAAGCATACAATTTGATACAATTACCGGATATTTGAAATCCGGCTAAACAGGCCTGAATTGTAAAGACCAGAGAAATCTGAGCGTTTCGTCCGGTAAAAAACCATACCTGGGCTTTCAGCGGGTATATTTTTAATTAGGGATTAATGTCAAACTTCGCGAAAGAAATCATACCTGT
>JABFSV010000401.1 GCA_013140405.1 Methyloglobulus sp.
GAATTCGGTCTATTCGGGCGAGTGAACCATCGTAATACTTGATGTCCGCCACCATCACTTCATCCCACAAATCTAGTGCCTTTAGCTCAGAAACCAAAGCCTCATTGACCACGGTAAATTCACCGGACAAATTGGATTTCACGTACAGGTTTTGGTAGTCCGGCTCAATGCTGGCGGAAACACCGACAATATTGGCAATGGTGGCGGTCGGCGCAATCGCCACACAGTTTGAATTACGCATTCCGTGTTGCTGAATGTGAGTTCTCAACGTATCCCAGTCCAGAATGCTGCTCCGGTCTACTTCCACCTGACCGCCACGCGCTTCACTTAACAGATTTAGCGTATCCAGTGGCAAGACTCCCTGACCCCACAAACTGCCTTTAAAGCTGGAATAAGAGCCGCGCTCTTCTGATAAACGGCTTGAAGCCGAATAGGCGTGATAACACACAGTTTCCATTGTCCTGTCGGCGAATTCAACCGCCTCCATTGAAGCATAAGGAATCCGAAGTGCATGCAAGCAATCCTGAAAACCCATAATGCCCAAACCCACAGGGCGATGGCGAAAATTGGAATTCCGCGCACTGCCGACGGCATAGAAATTAATGTCGATGACGTTGTCCAGCATCCGCATTGCAATTGTGATAGTTGCCTTTAGTTTGGCTTGATCTACTACCAATTTACCGTTTTCTTCTGTCAAATGCGCCATTAGATTCACCGACCCCAAATTGCATACCGCAATTTCAGTGGCGGAGGTATTCAGCGTAATCTCGGTGCAAAGGTTGGAGCTATGCACCACGCCAACATGCTGTTGCGGCGAGCGGATATTGCAGGCATCCTTGAAGGTAAGCCAAGGATGT
Source organism: Methyloglobulus sp. (assembly GCA_013140405.1). Classification (GTDB taxonomy): domain Bacteria; phylum Pseudomonadota; class Gammaproteobacteria; order Methylococcales; family Methylomonadaceae; genus Methyloglobulus. Next base: position 858 of record JABFSV010000401.1, read on the forward strand.
CCGGTTTCAAACAGCATGGACAACATCTTGCGCCACAGTTGCAGGGCGGAAACGCGCTTGTACTGCTTGATCCCTCCTATGTCCGCACGGCGTTCGTATTCGTAATAAGCCAAGGCAAATGCTTGTCCAAACTTATCATGCAAGTCCGGCACGTCGGAAGGCGAAAACAACGTCCACTCGGAATTTTCACTGACGCGCTGCATGAACAGGTCAGGTATCCAGTGCGCGGTGTTCATGTCGTGGGTACGTCGGCGGTCGTCGCCTGTGTTTTTGCGTAAGTCCAGAAACTCTTCAATGTCCAGGTGCCAGGTTTCCAGATAACCGCAAACCGCACCCTTGCGCTTGCCGCCCTGGTTTACCGCCACGGCGGTATCGTTAGCCACTTTCAGGAAAGGAATCACGCCCTGGCTTTTGCCGTTGGTGCCTTTAATGCGCGAACCCAAGGCACGCACAGGTGTCCAGTCATTGCCTATGCCCCCGGCATATTTCTGCAATAAGGCATTCTCTTTTATCGCTTGATAAATGCCATCGAGGTCGTCGCTGACCGTGCTGAGATAACAGGACGAAAGCTGGGAATGCACCGTACCGCTGTTAAACAAGGTCGGCGTGGAACTCATGAAATCAAAATTGGACAACACGTTATAAAACTCGATGGCACGGTCTTCACGGTCAATCTCGTTGATAGCCAGTCCCATTGCCACGCGCATGAAGAAGATTTGCGGCAGCTCAATACGTCGCTCTTCGATGTGCAAAAAGTAACGGTCGTAGAGGGTTTGCAAGCCAAGATAACCGAATTTGAAGTCCCTGTCCGGCTCAAATGCTTGACACAGCTTGGTCAAATCAAACTGAGCCAAACGCTTATCGAGTAAACCTGCATCTATACCTGATTTGATATAGTGCGGAAAATAGTCGGCGTAGCGGGTTTGCATCGCAGCGTGGTTTACACTTTCGCCCAGCACTTCAGCGCGAACCATATCCAGCAACAAACGAGCGGTGACATAATTGTAAGCCGGTTCACGCTCAATCAGGCTGCGAGCAGAAAGGATCAAGGCGCGGCGAACTTTATTAAACGAAATGCCGTCATAACAATCGCGCACCGCTTGCTCGACGACAATCTTGGGATTAACTTCAGCGCCTAAGTTCAGACAGGCTTCCGTCACCATGTCAATTAGCTTGGCAATATCCAGTGGCTGCCTGTTGCCATCAACAGTAATATGCAATTGGGGCGTATCGTGTGGCTGGCTGGTACGCTCTGCGGTACGTTTTTCCCGGTAAAGGACGTAGGCTTTTGCCACGTCATGCTCACCGGAACGCATTAACGCTAATTCAACCTGATCCTGAATATCTTCAATATGCACCGAGCCGCCGGATGGTAAGCGGCGCATCAGTGCGGTGACAACCGTCTGAGTCAGTAGCATCACTTGTTCGCGCATTCGGCTGGATAGAGCGGCTTGGCCATGCTCCACCGCCAAAAACGCCTTGCTCATGGCAATAGAGATTTTTTCAGGGTTAAATGCGACGGCGGCACCATTGCGCCGGATCACTTGTAAGCTAGGGCTGGTGGCGGGGTGTTGCCTAGGTTGTGACAATGCGTCGATGGACGCTGTTGTATCAATATCGTACATGGATAGCTCCTTAAGATTAGGAGCGGGAATGACTTCAAAAAAGACGCGGTAGTTCAGGTGCTTTATAAAACTCGGTTTTCAAAACTTACCGGTAATTATTCACCGAACTGAGCGCCAGTCTTAAAGACCAGCATGGCGGAAAGCGGCTGACGCAAAACAGCGCAAACGAATCTTTCCATCTGCCGAGGACACCCCGCCCCAAACGTGTTGAAAAAATATACGGCAGGTCTCCTGGCTTTCGGGTCGTTGCATGTGGTCGGCCTTCCCAAGTCAGTTTATTCACGACTCAGTGGCATGGTTGGCAACACACTCTCCGATTACAGTTGCGGGGGCAGCTTTGGCATTTAGATTATTAATCAATCACCAAATTCCCTTTTATCTCAGCTCAAGAAATCAGCATGAGAACCGTATGGTGGTTAAGGTAGCATCCGTAATGAAGGGATGTCAATAATAAACACTATATATTGCTAGATTAGCTTAATTTATATCTATATATAGTGTCTGATAAAAAAGGGGGTGATTTGACTTTACTGCACGGTAAATTTAACCTTTACTTCATCTTGAAGTTTTTAGCCTACGTTTTCCCCACATCTTGAGGTAATAACTATCGTAAAATCCTTAACGGGGTCTATATTCCGAATTCTGCGTCGGCCCC
>JABFSV010000505.1 GCA_013140405.1 Methyloglobulus sp.
GTTTCAACAATAAAATCAAGCTGGAAAAATTTAAGTAATTATAGCAAGTAGTACCGTATGTTGGGTTATGTCCACGAGTAACCTGAATGAATTTTAGAGTGATTTGTTTGTGCGCCTAACCCAACCTACATTTTTATCATCCAAAAATATTTATATCGCCTACAGCGGCGGCATAGACTCCCACGTACTACTTCATCTCTATGCTTCCGATGAACAACTAAAAACCCAAATCACAGCCGTCTACATTAATCATGGCTTGCAGAAACAGGCGGAATCTTGGGCTAAACATTGCGAGTCGGTTTGTGACAACGTTGGTGTTAAATTTCTTTCGATAACTGTGAATGCAACTGCTAAACCAGGTGAAAGCCCTGAAGAAGCGGCTAGAAATGCCCGTTATGAGGCTTTAAAACCGTTGCTCGGGAAAGATGATGTGCTGTTATTAGCCCAACATAGTGAAGACCAACTGGAAACGGTGCTGTTGCAGTTGTTTCGAGGTAGTGGGTTGAAAGGGCTTTCAGGAATGCCGGAAAGCATTGCCTTTGGGTGCGGCAAGCTGGTCAGGCCGTTACTGGACATTTCCAAAGCTGACATTATTGAATATGCCAAAGCACACGAATTGGATTGGATTGAAGACCCCAGCAATCAACAATCAGATTATGACCGTAATTTTTTGCGTAATGACATCATTCCGTTGTTGAAGCAACGTTGGTCGTCCTTAGATAAAACGGTTTCCCGCTCTGCCAAACATTGTGCAAATGCTCAAGTCTTATTAGCCGATCTTGCTGATGATTTGTTAACAACTGTTATTAATCATAGTGATAACACCTTATGTCTTAACCGATTACAAAGCTATTCGTTATTGCAACAACGGTTAATTATCCGGCAATGGTTTCAACATCTGGGTTTGAAGATGCCCAGCCAGGATTTTGTGCAACGGGTTATTGAGCAAGTTGTGGCGGCGAGGGAAGATGCTGATCCCGTGTTATCAACCAAAAGTTACAGTATTCGCCGTTATAGAGACAAACTGTATTGCCTAAAACCATCGCAAAAAATAGTTGCAGACGATCTCATTTGGCCTTCCGGTGAAGCCTTATTAAAAATAGCTGAGGATGTGTCGTTTGAAGCTGTTGAATCATCTAGCGGCATAACCTCTGAGCAATGGCTGGCTTCCAAAATAACGTTAAAGTTCCGTTCCGGTGGAGAAACCATCAAGTTGCCAGGCCGCAGTGGTCATCATTCCTTAAAGAATCTCTATCAGGAAGTTGGTATCCCACCTTGGGAAAGGTTAAGAGTGCCATTGATTTATCTGGATGGAAAACTGGCGGCGGTGGGTGAACATTGGATCAGCGCAGAATTTTATAGTGAAGGGCAAGAACCTTGCTTACGCATTATCTGCCATAAAATAAATCCAAAAGGCAATGACGACGCGCCCGATGTCGATTAAAATAGCAAATTAATCAAAAGCACGTCAGTTAATCTGAAGTCCAACCATCTTTTCATGACAAAGTACATATTTATCACTGGCGGCGTTGTGTCATCGCTAGGCAAAGGCATTGCCGCATCTTCTTTGGCTGCTATCTTGGAAGCGCGCGGCCTTAAAGTCACCATGACCAAGCTCGACCCTTATATCAATGTCGATCCAGGCACGATGAGCCCTTTTCAACACGGTGAAGTTTTTGTTACCGAAGACGGCGCGGAAACTGACCTGGATTTAGGCCATTACGAACGCTTTCTGAAAACCACGCTGACCCGCAAAAACAGCTTTACGACCGGACAAGTGTATGACAGCGTTCTACGGCGGGAACGTAGGGGCGAATACTTAGGGGCAACTGTTCAGGTTATTCCGCATATTACTGATGAAATCAAAAACCGTATCTATCAAAGTGCTGAAGGTATGGATGTTGCGCTAATTGAAATTGGTGGGACAGTCGGCGATATTGAATCCCTGCCATTCCTTGAAGCTATTCGGCAGATGCGCGTGGAATTAGGTGCTGAACGAGCCTTGTTTATCCATCTCACTTTAGTGCCTTATATACGTTCCGCTGGGGAAATCAAAACCAAACCGACACAGCATTCGGTGAAGGAATTACGTTCAATCGGTATCCAGCCGGATATCCTGATTTGCCGCTCTGAGCAAACCATTCCAGAAAGTGACCGCCGTAAGATTGCCCTGTTTACCAACGTGGAAGAAAAAGCCGTTATCTCGGCTGTCGATGCCGACTCCATTTATCGGATTCCGTTGCTGCTTCATGAGCAAGGTCTGGATGAGATTGTCGTCAACAAGTTGCGGCTCAACGTTCCGGCAGCAGATTTAACCGAATGGCGAAAAGTTGTTGAGGATTTAGCGAATCCAACATCCGAAGTCACCATTGCGATTGTCGGTAAATATGTGGATCATTCCGATGCTTACAAATCATTAAATGAAGCCCTAATCCATGCCGGTATTTCCACATTCAATAGAGTAAATATCACTTATATTGATTCAGAAACGATAGAGGATGAAGGCGTTGCCAGACTCAAAGATGTCGATGCGATTTTGGTGCCTGGTGGCTTTGGTGAGCGTGGTGTAGAAGGTAAAATTTCCACAGTCCGGTACGCCCGCGAGAACAAGATTCCCTATTTAGGAATATGTTTAGGGATGCAGGTCGCCGTCATCGAGTTTGCCAGGGATGTCGCTGGATTGGAAGGCGCGCACAGCACAGAATTTTTACCTAAATCGCCGCATCCGGTCATCGGTCTGATTACCGAGTGGATGGACGACAAAGGCCAGCTAGAAATTCGCGATGAACAATCGGATTTGGGTGGGTCAATGCGTTTGGGCGGTCAACAGTGCCGTTTAAAACCGGATTCTTTGGCCTACCAGATGTACCAAAAAGATGTGATTACAGAAAGACATCGCCACCGCTACGAATTCAACAATCAATATGTTGAAAGATTGGAACAAGCAGGGTTACGTTTTTCGGGCAAGTCCATCGACGGACGCTTGGTGGAAGTCATAGAAATCCCCGATCATCCCTGGTTTCTAGCCTGTCAGTTTCATCCAGAATTTACCTCTACACCCAGAAGAGGTCATCCGCTGTTTTCCGGTTTTGTAACGGCGGCGGCACAACATAAAAAGGAAACAGTTCAATGAA
>JABFSV010000342.1 GCA_013140405.1 Methyloglobulus sp.
AGGATAATTCCAACCGCTGGCGGGTCATTAAACAAGCGTTTTCCAAGGCATTGCCCATGACGGAAAGGCGATCTGCCGTCCGTGTTGCGCGGGGTGAACGGGGGATTTGGCAAAGGCGATTCTGGGAGCATCTGATTGTTGATGATGCCGATTATGCCGCGCATGTGGATTATTGCCATATTAACCCGCTAAAACACGGTTTGGTTAAACAAGTTGCGGATTGGCCTTACTCAACCTTTCATCGTTATGTTGGGCGAGGAGTTTATCCGATTGACTGGGCAACAGCTTTGCCCTTGATTGATGTGGATGGGGAGCGGCGTTGAATCATTCGGCGCAATACGCTGCGCTATTGCGCCCTATAACCGTGTAAGGCGTATAAAAATCGCTCCCTGTAGGGCGGATTAGCCGCGCATTTACACTGGATTTTGATTTGCCACTTTTGTTTGGGCGCGGCGTAATCCGCCGAATGTGTGGTGTACCCTTACCATGCGGCGGATTACGGCGCACGGAAACGCCTTACATATCTAAATGTTAAATTGTTTGTGCGCCTAATCCTACGCTATTCCTAAACGACTGTACGATGAATCAATTGTAAAGTTCGGGTGGGCAAACTGCTTTATCGTTTGCCCACCATTTGCCAAACATATTGGTGTACCCAAGGGGCATAAAGGCAAAAAAAACCTGCCCACCCTACAATCGACGGCGTTTGGGTAGGACCATACGGCGGTTGAATTGCCGCACAATGTTGGGTTATACCCTTTGGGGTATTTATGTCCTTTAGGTTACAAGCGGCGCACGGGTAATCCGGTTGAAATTTTGGCGTGGTTTGTTTTGTGCGCCTACCCCAACCACGACTATAAAACTGTTTTAATCAATTATCACTTATATGGCTAAGCAATTAATTGATTTCATATTCTGTCACTGACATACAACCCGTATCTTTTTATCTTTAGAGGTGGGGTTTTAAGGTTTCAAAACGTCTTATACAAGTAAAGAGATTGTTTTTAACGGATGTTTGCCAATATCCCCCAAGGAGAACGTGGATGTTAGAAGCCCATAACCTGACCATGCATTACCAAAGGCATTGTGCGCTGGACGGCCTTAACCTTAAGGTTGAAGCAGGAGAGGTGTTTTGCCTGCTGGGTGCGAATGGTGCGGGAAAGACCACGACCATCAACCTGTTCCTCAATTTCATCACACCAACCGCAGGGCAAGCTAAAGTCGATGGGGTTGATGTTACCCTTGATCCCAATGCGGCGCGGCGTGCTATTGCTTACCTTCCCGAACAAGTGATGCTGTATCCCACATTTACCGGGGTTGAAAACCTCGATTACTTCAGCCGTCTAGCCGGACACCGTTATAACCCCGAACAACTCCATGAATTCCTAAAACAAACTGGCTTGCCAGAAAAAGCTCACAACCGCCTCATCAACACCTATTCTAAAGGTATGCGCCAGAAAGTCGGCTTGGCTATCGCCCTTGCCAAACAAGCCAAAGCCTTGTTGCTGGATGAGCCGACTTCTGGACTTGATCCCCAGGCCTCTTTTGAGTTCTCGGAAACCGTTAGCCAATTAGCCGCCTCCGGCAAGGCCATCCTCATGGCGACCCATGACCTGTTTCGCGTGAAGGAGTCAGGTACCCGCGCCGGAATCATGAAGCAAGGCCGCCTGATGGCGACCGTCGAGACTAATAACTTGAATGCCTCCGACCTTGAGCAACTGTATTTGCATCATATGCGCCACGATCCTAAGAACGTGGTAACAGCATGATACTGACCATTGCCAAGCAGGAATTTAGGGGACTGTGCCGTGATGGTCGCTATCGCTTGACCGTAGGGTTGTTGTTAGTGCTGATCCTGGCAAGCACTGCCTTTGGCTGGGCCAATTACCACGACCTTATCGAACAGGCAGAACACGCCGCCGAACATGATTACCAGCGCTGGCGCAACCAAGATCCAACCCACCCGCACAATGCCGCCCACTATGGCAATTATGCTTTTAAAACGCCACGCCCTTTAGCCATTATTGACGGTGGAATAGAACCTTATATTGGGGCTTCGCTTTATTATGGTGCCCATCAACCTTCTGAAGTGGCGTTTCCCCCTGCCCAGGATGCCACGGCTCTACAACGGTTTGGCGATCTTGGCGTAGGGGACGTGGCACGGGCATTGTTGCCGCTACTGGCAATCCTGCTTAGTTTTGGCGCTTTTGCCAGTGAACGCGAACAAGGCACCTTGCGGCAATTGTTGAGCCTGGGTGTCAAACCCTCCTCGCTGCTTTGGGGCAAGGCATTAGGCATTGCTTCTGCATTGGCGGTGGTGTTAATTCCCGCCGGACTGTTTGGGCTTGCTGTTGCGTTTGCACTCTCACCGGCAGAATACCGATTGGATGAAATCGAACGCGCCGGGTTATTGGGGCTAACGTACACGCTTTATCTGGGCATTTTCCTATTCTTGTCACTCGCAATTTCCGCCCGTTGCCGTACCGCACGTTCCGCATTGACGATCTTGCTGGTATTTTGGGTAGTCACCGTGTTCGCCCTGCCGCGTGGCTTGCTCGACTTGGGTGCTCGATTTTATCCTTCGCCTTCATCCGATTTTGAGAAAGCATATAGCGCCGATATGAACAAGGAGACCGAGGCGCATGTGGATAAGGTCTTCAAAAAGGTTTTTGCCCAATATAAGGTGAGCAAAGAAGAAGAATTGCCGTTCGATATAACCGCCCTGTATATGAAAGCCTCCGATGAAGGCAGTTTGCCCGCCATAGACCGTTACTTTAACAAGCGCTTCGATATTTACCAGAGCCAGAACCGCTTCCTGGAATGGGGGGCGTTACTCTCCCCCGCTGCCGGGCTGACGCTTGTATCAATGGCATTGACCGGAAACGACCTTGAACAGCACCGTGATTTCGTTCAACAAGTCGAAACCCAACGCCGCAACATGAACAACCTGATGACTGATTACATGCTCCAGCACCAGGAAAAACGTAAAGAAGGCGATGAACTGAAAGGGAACCCAGCACTTTGGGGCAAACTACCGCCTTTCGTCTACCACCAGCCCAGTTGGGAAGTGGCGCTCAAACCTTATTACATTGCACTGTGCATATTAGGCTTATGGTTTTTGATGACCTTATTGTACGCCCGTCGTTCTGTTACCCAAGCTTCGTTATTTTAACTTATGAAAACTCTTGATCTGATGAGCTTGGAATGGCGCTTATTAAGGCGTGATCGGGCATTTTGGCTGACCACGCTGGCAGCGGTAAGTATCTTGGTTTATGGCTTTAGCAATGGACATTTGTGGATGCGTGGGCAAACTGTCCGCATTACAGAACAAGTGCTGCAAGACCAACAGGGATTTAAAGAATTGCATCACTTAGCAGAGAAGTTTAAGCAGGAAAACCAAGTTTTGCCGCAAGGTTTGGAACAACGCGAGGGCGATCCCCGATATGCCTTGGGTTTTGCCGCCAACCACCATCAGTACGACTGCCGCCGCCCTAGGCCGTTGGCTTCCTTGGCGGTGGGGCAGAGTGACCTAACCAGCTATTGTTTGCCGGTGACCGTTTGGGGCGTCGAAGGACGGGAAGACGAGGGCAACAGCACAGGGCTTGAAAACCCGCTAAGATTACTATTAGGCCGTTTCGATGCAGCTTTTGCAATCATCCTGCTCATGCCAATATGTATACTGGTCATCAGTTACGACTTGTTGTCGCGTGAGCGGGAGTTGGGTACGTTGCCGTTGTTATTATCCCAACCTGTGACATTACGGCGGTTGTTAAAATTACGGTTCGGTTTGCGGATAGCGTTGTTTATCGCCTTTTGTCTCTTAGCCCTGGCGCTTTGTTTAGCTTATTCGGGCGCAAACTTTACCGACCCACGTACTCTCGTTGAAGCCGCCTTGTGGCTGGTGATAACAGCTACATATTTGCTGTTTTGGTTCGCCTGTGCCTTTTGGGTCAATTGCCGGGGCGGCACGAGCGCAGAACATGTCCTCCAGCTTGCCGGGCTTTGGTTGCTCCTGGTTGTCATTATGCCTGGTTGCCTTAATCTTGCCCTGAAACAAATCTATCCCTCACTCTCGCGCATGGACTATATCGATAAGGTGCGCGGGACTTCCGTTGCCGTCGAGAAGAAAAAATCGGCGCTATTGGGCAAATACCTTGGTGATCATCCTGATCTGGTCGCGGGCAACAAAAAGGTTAACACCGATGATTACATCCAAAGTCGTATCCTGATTGCAGATGAGACCGAACGCACGCTTGCGCCGATCAAGTCTAATTTTCGTCAGCACTATGCTAAGCAACAAGCCTTTGTTGAGGACTTTCGGTTTATCTCACCCGCCGTCACATATCAGCATATTGCCAATATTCTAACCGGACAGGACGGTCCCAGGCATCAGCGTTTTCTTGATGCCGCCGAAGCGCATCATCAGGCTTTACGGGCATTTTATTTCCCGCTATTTAACGAAGATGGGCCAAATTTTGGTGCTTATGATGCTATTCCGACCTTTAATTTTAAGGAACAAACCTTAACCCTCATGGTTAAAGCCACATCCACAGCTTTGTTAGGCATATTAATCCCAAGCGTTATATGTTTCATAATTGGAATGCGAAGGTTACAAAAACCGCTATTTGAATTGGGTTAAATGAAAACCGATGTCCATTACTAAAAGAAGTGATTGCTATTTGATAAATGAAACCATCGTTAAAAAATGTTTATTTTCATTCATAGCAGCTTTGCTCATAACCTTGTCCCCAGATTTTATCTCGTTAGCGTTCGCTGATGAACCTGTACCCGTTTTAACCCAGCCCCTCTCCGAGTTGGGCATATACCCAGAATCGACCGCTGCCGCCCAAGTCGTGAGCCTAAACGATGCCGCAATTTCGCCGCAGGTGGACGGCTTGGTAGACGAAGTCCTTGTACGTGTGGGTGATACGGTTAAAACCGGGGCGATGCTCGTCAAGCTCGTTTGTAAAGACTTCGAACTGGAACGGGCAAGACACAATGCTGAACGCCAAGCGACACTGGCAAGGCTCGAGTTAGCGCAATGGCATCTTAAACAGTCGGAATTGTTGGCCACACAACGTACCTTGCCCATGGAAAAAGTCCAGGAAAGACGATCTGAACTTGCCGTTCTACGGGGCGACCTTGCCGCTCATGAAGCCAGGATCAAGACGACCGAACGCCAAATCGCCGCTTGTGCCGTCAAAGCACCCTTTGCCGGGGTAGTGACCTCCCGCTTGGTTGCCGTGGGACAGTTTGTCAGTCGTGGCACGGCGTTGGTGAATCTGTTGGACACCAGCCGATCCGAAGTAAGCGCACAAGTCGCCAGCATTGACATTACGGCCTTGAACGAAGCTAAAACACTGGCATTTGAACATGAGGGCAAAAAATATCCGTTAAAATTACACGCCGTCGTGCCTACCATCCAAACCCAAACCGGCACCCAGGAAGTGCGTTTGGATTTTATCGGCCCACCAAGCCAGCCCGGATCAGCAGGACGGTTGGTCTGGCAAAACCCCAACTTGCATATTGCCTCTGATCTTTTGGTCAAACGCGGAGAACAGTTGGGCGTTTTCACTCTACAAGGCAGCCTAGCCCATTTTCATCCCTTACCCGGTGCCACCAATGGACGACCTGCTAGCATTGGCTTATCACCCGACACCCAAATCATCGTTTCCGGCCAATACAGCCTGAATGAAGGTGCAGCAGTTAAGGTGCAATCCTTAAACAAAGACATTAGGCGGGAAAGCTCGGCCACTGATTTATCCCGGCCATCAACATCGGCAAAAAAACATTAACCCATGTGGCTAAGCAAGCTCTACCATAACCATGTCCTGGCGACCTTAGCTTACCTGATGGTATTGTTGTTAGGCATTTTGGCCTATCCGCAACTGCCCAGGGAACAAGCCCCGGAAGCCCAATTCAAGATTGTCAGCATCACTATTACCCTCCCGGGGGCTTCCGCCGAAGATGTCGAACGTTTCGTGATCGATCCCGTCGAGCGCATGTTAAAGGCCAAAATCAAGGATATCGACCATGTCAATAGTGATGCCCAGGGTGGGAATGCTAACATTACTGTGACCTTTAAGGACATCAAACAAGCATTGTATGACCGTCGGGTACAAGAACTGCGCCGGGAAGTGCAGGCCATAGACCTGCCGAAGACCCAAGCACCTGACATCCAGGAGCAAAACAGCAGTTCGCCCGAATGGTATAAAGTGCTGGTTTACGGCCCCGGCAACGACGACAACTTTCGCCATCAAGCACGTCAGGTACAGCGCGACTTACAACAACTGCCTGGGGTTGCCAATGTCATGAACAAAGGGCTGGAAGATGCCGAGCTGAATATCGTCTTCCATCCCGAACGCTTGGCTGCATTGGGGATTGAGCCGAGTGTGCTATCAAATACCGTGCAAGCGTACTTTAAGGACATTCCTGCGGGTAAGGTTAAGGTGGATGGGCGAGAATGGTCGGTGCGTGTCACTGGTACGGAAGATGTCCTGTCCAACTTAGCGGCATTGCCTATTCTCGGCGAAAAAAGTGCCGTGAAGCTCGGCGAACTGGCCGACATCACCCGTTCCAGCCGGGAAGCCTTGCTGGGCGCACGCTTCCGTGGACAACCGGCGATTGTGCTGATGCCCTTCAAACAGCCGGGCGCCAATGCCTTACAGCTTATCGACCAGATCAACGCCTATATTGATACCCGCAACAAGCTCAGCGCAAGCACCGGCGTGAGTTTATTCCTGCTCATTGACACCTCGGACGCCATCCGTGAAGCCATCCATGTCATGGAAGAACATGCCTGGTCGGGCATGGTGCTGGTGTTGGCAGTGACTTGGTTGATGCTGGGAACGCGTTTGGCCTTTCTTACCACATTGGCTGTACCGTTTTCGCTTGCCGGGGTGTTCATTGCCTTGCAGTTGACGGGGCAATCTTTGAACATGAGCGTACTCTTGGGTGTGGTATTGGTATTGGGGATGTTGGTGGATGATGCCGTAGTCGTCATCGAAGCCATCGGCCAGCATTTACGCCGAGGCTTGCCGCCTTTGGATGCAACAGTTGCCGCCTTGCGCGAGGTCTGGCTTCCGGTCGCCACGTCCTCTTTTACAACAATGGCCAGTTTTTTGCCGTTAATGTTGATACAAGGTTTTCTAGGCAACCTTATGGGCATCGTGCCACAAGTGGTCTGCCTGGGGTTGCTGATTAGCTTAGTGCAGGCATTATGGATATTGCCCGCCCAAGCGGTGGTGGCGGTAAAACCGGAAACTGGAACCACTTGGCGGGAACGGCTTCGGCAAACCTTGCAATTACGCTATACCTCCCTACTGATCAAAGTATTGCGTCGGCCTAAGCGGTCATTATTGATTGTCCTCAGCATCTTCGCCTTGACCGGCATTGCCTTAAAACTGGAATGGGTAAATTTCGGCCTGTTGCCGGAACAACCCAGCTACGACTTGTTTATCAGCCTGGAAATGCCCAATGGCACATCAACCCAAAAAACGTTGGCCAAACTGGAAGAAATCGAAGCACGAATAACGCCACTGTTCAAACCCGGGGAACTGCGAGCCAGCGCCATTGAGAGCGGCGAAGTGGCAATCAATGGAAAATTCCTTTCCGGCCATCAGTATGGCGACATTTGGTTCAGCATGAATTCCGGTCATAGTCGAGACTCCGCGACGATAGTGCCCTTAGCCAGGCAAGCATTGGATGACCTTTCCGGTACGGTAGGCGTTTGGGTCCAAGGTGAAAACAGCTTTTGGCAAGGCCAAGTCGGCAAGCCAATTAAGCTTACGGTTTATGGCGCAAGTGGACTTGAACTCAACAAGGCCATTGCGGAGTTAAAAGCCATTTTGTCCGGTATTCCCGGCGTGCAGAATGTCCAACTGGATAGCACAGCCGGCCTACCGGAACTTAAATTACGCTTGAATGGCGATGCCATAGAACGTGCCGGATTAAATCCCAGCGCGATAGCCAACCTGCTGCAAATGTTGTCCGGGGGTGAAATTATCGGCAATTTTATCGACGGCGATGAATCGGTCGGGATACGGGTACGCGCCTATGACGATGTATCGCATGATATTAACGCCTTGCTCCAGCATACGATCACCCGAAGCGATGGCAGCAAAATCCCGCTCAGTCAACTGGTGTTCGCCGAACAGCGGGATACGCCCGCCAGGATAGCCCACTTGGATTACAAACGGGTGCTCACCATTCAAGCCGACCTGGACAAGGCAAAACTAGATACCCTGGCGGTTAACCAATTAGTCAAGGCACGTTGGGATGAGGTCAAAGACCATTATCCTGATGTAAAACTGGAGCTTGGCGGTGAAATGGAGACCATCACTCAAGGCTTAAGCCAGCTTTGGCAGCAGTTTGTGTTAGGCATCGGACTTATCTTTATCATTGTTGGTGCCCAATTCAGGAGCTACCGCTTACCTTTCCTGGTGCTGCTAAAAGTACCGATGGCGTTTATGGGCTTGATCCTGGGGTTGCTAATCTCAAGGGAACCCATCAGCCTTTATACCTTGTATGGTGCGGTCGCCTTGGCCGGGATTGCAGTCAATTCCGCCATATTGATGTTTTCAGCCGCCCAAGATCGCTTAGAATCAGGCATGGGCGTTGTCCATGCCACGGTGTATGCGGCAAGGCGAAGGATGTTGCCGATATTGATCACTTCTTTCACAACCTTGATGGGCTTGTTACCCTTGGCGATGAGCAGCGACAAGTCTTCGACCCAATGGCGGCCAGTGGCATCAGCCATCGTCTGGGGCGTGGGCTTTTCGACTATCCTGACCCTATTTATCGTACCGTTGCTGTATCGCCTGGCGATGGGTTTTTCATATCGTAGTAACAAGCTGGGCTTATGAGAACAATCCCAACACAATTACCGATACAGGATTTGCTAAGCATAATTTTGCTGCCACGGAAGGCACGAAGAAACAATATAAAACGACACAACCCAAGAGGCGTATACAAAAAAAACCGTATACGGATTAAATTAACATGACTCGAATTTACCCCAAAGCATCCCAAGGCAGCGCCATAAGGATAGCCAAACCCAGTATCTTTTTAGTGTTACTCATTGCTCTTTATTTATCTCCGTTACAAGCCGAAGACTTGTTGACCGTCTACAACCAAGCCGTACAGGAAGACCCCCAACTTGAAAAGGCCAGGGAAGCCCTAGAAGCGGTCAAGGAAACCCAAACCCAGGCCAGCGCTAGCCTGTTTCTGCCAGAGGCTTACATTACCGGTAATATCAATACCGACTGGCAGCACATCAAAAATCGGGGGAATGCGATCATTGCCGGAGACCCGACCCAAACCGCTACAACCAGCGAAAACTTCAATACATTAAGTTACACGTTAAGTGTCACCCAACCCATACTGCATTATGACCGCATTGCCCAATGGCAACAGGCCGACAGCCGCATTGCCCAGGGCATTGCCCAATTTGCGGCGGCGGAAAGCGCGTTGTTGCTTAGGGTGGCGGAGCGGTATTTCGCGGTGCTGGCCGCAGAAGAAAACCTGGGGTATGCCCAAGCCCAACAAGAGTCCCTGGCACAAAAGCTGGAAGAGACCAAATTGCACGAGGCGGCGGGATACCTGGCGATGACCGATGTACAGGAAGCCCAGGGCGGCAGTGACCGCGCAGTCGCCGATGCCATCAAGGCAGAACATCAGCTCCGCGATGCCCGGGAGAGTTTACAGGAAATCACTGGCATCCACTACAACCAACTGGCCGCACTCAAAGAAGATATTCCGTTGGTGCAGCCAGAACCTGCGGTAGAAGGCACCTGGGTTGAGCAAGCATTGAGCCAAAACCTGGGGCTTAAGGCCAGCGAATATGCCAGCCAGATCGCCAAAGCAGAAATCGATGTGCAAAAGGCGGGGCATTGGCCAACAATAGATGCCACAGGCAGCCACAGCTTTAATGCAACTGGTGGCCGATTCGGGGCAGCGGATATCGAAGACAATACCCTCGGTTTATCCCTGAATGTGCCCCTGTTCCAAGGCGGTAAAGTCAGCTCACGCATCCGGGAAGCCGAACACCGCTACCGTGAAGCCAAAGCAGCATTCAAGCAAGAGCAACGCGCCGTGCAGCGCATTGCCAGCCAAGCCTTTCTGGGGGTGACGGCGGGAATCAGCCGGGTAAAGGCATTGCAACAAACCCTAAAATCCAGCGAAATCGCCGCAAAAGGCACTGAGGCCGGATTCCGTGCGGGTTATCGCACCCCATTGGATGTCATCATCGCCGAACGCGAACGCCTTAATGCCCAACGGGATTATACCCAAGCCAGGTATGACTATATTCTCAGCACACTAAGGCTCAAACAAGCTGTGGGCACACTTGCACCAGAAGATTTGGCAAAAGTGAATGAGTGGCTGGGCAGTACCCCAATTGATAAAAAGTGACCTATCAAGGATTTAGGTTTTGTATTGCATCCTTGCTTATATTATTGAAATTAATCACAAGCTTATGAAAAGACAAGGAAGAACAGATGAATAAAAAAGAGCTTATCGCTGTACTGGCTAAAAAGCAGCCTCATTTAAATAGAAAAGATGTTGAACTTGCGGTCAGCTGCATCCTGACGCAAATGGAACAAACCCTCCTGGACAAAGATCGGATTGAAATCCGAGATTTTGGATCCTTTACAGCTCGGAAGCTACAAGCGAGGACACGAAGAAACCCGCAAACAGGCGAAATATTATTCAAACCCTCCCATTATGTTTTTCGTTTTAAACCTGGCAAGGAATTGAAGCTAACGGTTGATAAGGCAAAAGATAAATACCTAATCAACAATCAGTAAAGTAACTGTTCTAGTTTTATAGGGTGCAATAGGCCTTAGCCGTATTGCACCGCATGGCTTCAACGCCGTTCCCCATCCACATCAATCAAGATTTGTAGGGTGGGCAGGTTTTTTTGCCTTTATGCCCTTGGGTGCACCAATAGGTTTGGCAAATGGTGGGCAAACGATAAAGCAGTTTGCATACCCAGGGGCTTGTTCACCACGAAGA
>JABFSV010000061.1 GCA_013140405.1 Methyloglobulus sp.
ACCAGCATAGTTAAAACAATAGCTAAGGTCGGGGTAATCTTTTGCAGGTGGTTCATGTCTATCTCCTAGTTCATTCCCGGTATAGGATTAAAGCGTTCATTTGATTTCCAATAGATAAGTGTCTATCACCAGGGTTTCATTCGGCAAAATGCCTTTTTCACTTAAGCCGTTCTCCCCGAAGGCCAAATCACCGGGGATAAACAACCGCCATTTGCTGTCCTGCGGCATTAGTAATAGTGCTTCCTGCCAGCCTTTGCTGACGATTTTTTGTAGCAAGATTTCGTACATCTTCGCTTTGCCTTTGGTCATGGTATCGACCTTGACCTTGCCGTCAATACCGCTGATGGTGTACAAAATGCCAACGGTATCCTTAAGCCTGGGTTTTTCGACTTTGCCTGCTTTTAGCACTTGGTACTGAACGCCGCTGGGCAATGCCACTACGTCTTTATTGGTCTTGTTCTGTTCCAAAAAGGCTTGTCCGGCGGCGAAATTGGCGGCTTTAAGTTCCGCATAACTTAACCCGGCCAAGGCTTGCCATTCGGCTTGGGTCGGTTCTGCCGCTGTTTTACCCGCCAGGGCATCTTGCAAGCCTTGTCCGTAAGCCTGTTGATCCAGTGGGTATTGCCCGTCACGTAAGCTTTTAATGTGCATCAAGCCCAGATTGTAGCTGGCTTGTTGCGCGGCATTGCTTAACGGGGCTGATTTTTCAGCAGTGATTTCTTCGGTATTTTTGGGCGTTGTCGCAGCGCATCCGGTCAATACAGTAAATACAATAAGTAGTGGCAAGGGTTTTAGGGGCATTCGTACTCCTTTTTAAAGTTTTTTAGATGGGACGCTGTATCCACGGGCACTTATACCCTAAAGGGCATAAATGACCTTTGGTTATAAAGGCAGAACAGCGTTGCCCACAAAGCTGTTCATGCAGGATATTTACCTATTTGTTCAACGCATAATAGCCCAGAAGCAAATAGCAGGCGACGGCAAGGCCGGCATGGGCGATGAGGATCGCCTTGGGTATGGGTTTGCCTTTATGGGCGCGAAAGCCCATGTAGACCCCTAACAGGATAACGACGACCGCCATGCCGATATTGTTGTAGAGGCGAGTGTCACCGTCCAGGGCGGCGCCTATGACCAGGGCGGAGCCGAACAGCGCCGCCGCCGCGTGCAGTCGGGGGAACACCGCCCCTATGGGCCGGCTTTTCCAGGCATCGCCAACCATCGAAAGCCCCATGAGGGCAACCATCGTGAATACAAATAATGAACCGAATAACATAATGAAATACCTCTTGTAAATTTAAAAAATGAAGTGCGTAGATACCCGCAAACGCCATCAAAACCCATAACTCCAGGTAAAATTCAACGAATAATCCCGGTCGAGCTGGTAGCCGTTGTAGTCGGTGTGGAGGGGTTGCAGCCACTCGAATTTCAACGTGTTGCCTTGGAACGCGCCGCTGGGGACGGTGACGTTTATCCCTAAGCCTAAATCGACAAACTGGCCGCCGTAGTTGGCGGGGAAATCGAAGGGGCCGATGTGTTGGGGGACGAAGGGCACAGGAAGCCCAGTATTGGGATCATTCACTAGCTCTTGGCTAGGCGGATAAGCGCCTTGAATCTTGCCTTGGCTTGTGTAAACCCCGCGCACGGTGGTTGCCAGCCAATTCGTCCAGTTATAGCCGCCCCAGACGCTGCTTTGGAAGATGTCGCCGAAAGCAAAACCGGATTCGTTGCTGTCTTCCAGGCGGATGGTGGCGTTGGTCTGTGCGCCCCAGAGGAAGTGGTCTATTTCGCCCGTGTATGTCAGCGCAGGCTTGAAGTCCCAGGTGCCGCTGCCCAGTTGCATACCGTAATGGATGAGTTGGTCGTCAACGGGATTAGTGCTGGTTTTCCGCAACACAATATCGATATCGCCAGTCGGCGCGGTGCCGCCCAGGCTTAAGGTCAAGTGGTGGTTGGGGTGGTCGAAGGGCTTGAACAAGGCGTAGAAACCGAAGTCGCCGATGCCGCCGGTTTGGTGTCCGTGGATAGTACTGTGTCCGCCGTGTCCGCCGGTATCGGAAAACTGGAAATTGTCGTTAGGTGTCATCTTCATTTCCATGTCCATCCACTGCGGCATCAGCATTAGGGTCAGCCAATCCGTGGGGGCGTACATCAGGTCGAGCATGTGCATGCTCATCGCCATATAGTTCGGCGTGACGGCGCATTCCCTGCCTTCACAGCCGTTTAAGTTGACTTCATCCAAACCGACTGGATGGCTGCCAGACAACATATCGCCAGCCTGTTCATTCCGCATAAAGCGATAACCCGCCATGAAATCGCCTGCTTTAGGCAGGGTATGGTCGAACATCACCCCGGCGGGTGAATTGGAATGATGATGGTGATGTTCGCCATGCCCGTCATGGCTGCCGCCACCAGCATTTAACGCCCCCAGGTTAACCTTGAGCGCGGCGTTTGCCACCCAGTAATCGAAGTCGGCAAAATCCTGCTCGCCCCCGCTGCCTATCTTCAAACTACCTTGGTGGGTGTAATACTCAAAGCCGGTTTCCAGGCTGATGCCTTTGGTGAATTGCTTCTCGACCGTCACCCCGCCGCTCAAAGTGCCGAAGCCAGACAGGCGCTGGTCGCTGGAGTAAAATTTAGGGAATTCACGAGTTAATTCTCCGTTATCAGAAATGAGAAAAATACCGGTGTTGGTATAAAAATCGGCGGCGGATTGGGAGTAATAACGGACATGTGGTGTGACTGTCCAACCCGCACCCAAGGGCTGCACCCAGTCACCTTCGAAGGTGTGCGCCTGGATACCCCAGTCGTCGTGGGCAAAATGGTAGTTGAAATGCAGGGCGGCATCGAAGGGTTCGATATAGCGGTTATAGCCCAGGTGCCAGTTGAACAAGTTGCGCTCGTCGGGGCGGACTTCCAACAATGCTTTAGTACCGGTAACTTCCCCTACGTCTTGATCGGAGCTAAAATTTACGTTGTGGGCATAAACGAGCTTATAGGGATTGGACAGGTAGCCGGTGCTGCGGGTGTAGGCCAAATCCAAGGACAGTAGCGAATTTTTATCCATTACTTGCGCCAAACCCAATTGCGCGCCCCAATCCTGCCGGTTGCCGCGCAAGACGGCATTTGCAGGTGTATATTGTCCATTGTTTGCGTCGTATTCACAATTGCCTTCAACATGGCCGGCAGCAACAGTGGTGGGCACTTTGGGAACAGCGCCGCCATCGGGCGTGCAACTGAAATTCAGATACGAATCAGCGTCAAAGAAGGGGAACCCATCCGGATCGAGCGTGGCAAAGGTGTCGCTGTTTGTATAGCTGACTCCCCAGTTGAAAGTCGTTTGTTTCTGGTTGAAGTCAAACCGTCCTCCCAAACTGGCAAAGCGGGATTCGTAATCGTTCTCTATGGAAATACCGCCGCCAATGTCCAGTGCCGCCTCGTCCCATTCATAACTCAACTTGAAGTCGCCTTGTTTGCGGGTTTCCGGAGATGCGTAGGACATCACATGGGTCAACCGGTTGTCTATAGGACCAAAGGTTTGTATGCCTCCTGGGTGGTTTATTGGATCTGTTAGGTCAAGGGAATTGTTCAAAAAATTAAGGTTTCTATCAATAAAATATGGATTGCCGTTAGCCTCCTGTGCGAAGGGCGATGCCCCGGTTAGCGAAATGATATTACCGAGGTTATCCCTAATGCCCCTTGGAATATTGACCTGTGCTACGACTGGAGCCGTACCTAAAGGTGTGGCGCCCGACCACGTATCCTGTGTGTAGTTGAAGGCAAACTTGATCCGGTCGGTCAGGGTAAAGCGGCCGCTGCCGTGGACGCTGTCGACCTCGATGGGGTTCAGGTTTTGCGGTAGTTTAGTGTCCAGGCTTTTGATGGAAACCCCTGGAACATAGTTTTTCACAAGGCCATAAATATCCCGCTTGCCTTCCTGGTAGTGGCTGTATTGGAAGTCTACACTGTCGTCTTCCGCCGCCTGTGCAGGTGTTTGCAACAAACCGGGCAAGACCAGTGCGGCGGCGGTTAAAGTTTGTAAGGATGTGGGTATCCTGATCTGCTGCTGTGATTTTTTGTGATTAAAATCAGTCATTTTTTCCTCTTATTCTATTTTTGTTCCTTGGGATGGGTAACCCACCTCAACAATTTATGTTCCGGTTAAAGTGGGGTGCTAAAAATCAAGCACCCCAACCAAACTATGATTAACCTGTAAGATGCCCCAAATGTAGTGCCGAGGCACTACATTTGGGGCATCAATCGAGGAAACGAGAACGATGCGATTCTCTTCGTTCAGCACATCCACGGCCTTTTTGCCGGATTATGCAGCAAGAAGGGCAAGACTGGCGCGGCAGTGGTCAAGGCCGATAATGATGCTTGGGTGCGGTTTTGCCACAGTGTTTTTTTTTGGTTGTTGTCTGTCCTTACTTCCACTTTGTGTTTAATCGTTCCCGCTTAGGACATGGAACCGAAAGAATCTTATTGGTTCTGGGTGTAGCCAAGGAAAGTAGAGGGTTGTTGCGTTAGGCTGTTCAACACGATCTCGCAAGCATGGTTCAGCGAATAGTCATCGATAACGGCGATAGCGGTCGCTTTAGTTATCTTGATGCAATAATAATTATTGGGCGGCGTTTGGCTGACTGGAATTGTTGCAGTTCTCAGGCTCCAAGTCCCTTCACCGGTAGTGGTTTTAACAGGTGTCCAACTAGTTGCGTTGACGGCTGGGCAGGTCGTTGTGGAAGTCGATTTTGCGATTTGAACATTTATGTTGGGAATTGCGTTAATAGGAGTGTTGTCTTTAACGTGAGTTGAAGCCACGGTGATGCCCTGTTGAGGGGAACATTTAAATAAGGCAATATCCGTTGCGGCGGTGGTTATTCCTAACGTACCGGTGATGCTTATTTGCGCATGAACAGCGGAACTTATCATTTGAGCTGCAAAAAACATCGCAATCATTGGAATTTTCGTTTTCATAATAATCTCCAAAAAATATAAATTGGTTCGGTCGTTTAAAGCTGGCAAGGTGGCTTACTTAACCTGATAACGTTTGTTAAAAAACCCATAACTCCAGGTAAAGTTAATTTTATATTCAGTACCCCTAAACGTTATAGAAAGCCCACCCAAGCAATGCCTGAGTGGGCTAGTTTGATTAGCTAGGCTTTAATTCCAGTTTGTTTAGTATGGAAATACGCCGATAAAGGTAGAAGATTGATGGTTTATATCGTTTTTGGTTATTTCGCAGTGTGAGTTAACCCGATAATCATCAGCAAGAGCAGCTCCAGTTCTAGCTACATCCAAACAATAATAATTATTGTTGGGTGTTTGGTTTACTGATATATCCGTGGTGCGGGCACTCCAAGCGCCTTCAGTAGTTACTGTTTTCACCGCTGTCCAATTTGATGCGGCATTACAATTTGTGGCGCTGTTTGCTTTACCTATCCGCACACTAAAACCGGGAGTGGCGTTGATAGGGGTGTTATCCCTGACGGTAGTGGAAGCAAGCGTAATACCTACTTGTGTTGAGCATCTGAATAAGATTTTATGCCCCGTATTACCAGCAGCAATCGTATTGCCATAGTTATCGTGTGCGAATATTGAAGGTGATAGGAAAGCGAATAATATTGCTACCAACCCTGTTAATTTCATATTCATTATAAACTCCAAGATATGCCGTTATCATTAACGACAGTTTAAAAATAATTATTAAAACTTAGAGGTTGATTTCGTCGTAGATAAAACCTTTACCTGTTGAGAACAGGTATCAAGTATTCCTAATCTACTAGAATTCGACTCTAAATTGCTTAGCGTATTAGGCTAAACTTATTGGTCTATCAACAGATCAATATCGCTTTCATCTTCTGGGCCGAACTCGTTATTGCCAAACAACTCTGGAACTCTGCCATTTTGTACCACTTGTGCTGTTCCAGTCTCTTCGCCGTCCGCATTCAGGCAGTGGAAAATAATGCCGTAGTTTTGGGACACCACATGAAGGTTGGTCTTGTCCACCAGGATGTTGTAATCGCCATTGGCGTTACCGGCATCGGCAGCGGCGTTAGGCGCACCTGCTTGCAAATGCGGTTGCAAAACCGCAAAGGCCGAGGTGGGTGTTGATCCTGCAGCCGCCGTACACGATTCAGTATCAATGCTGTCGCCGCTGGCATAGCCCGTATCAGACACTATCGCAGAAGGCGCATAGCCTTCCCGCGCGATTTGCACCCTAACTCCTAGGCCGGTGATGTTGGCGCTTTGCTTTTGTACCGCCGATTCCACGCGGTCGGCATCGCCATTCACGGTGTCGTTAAAGCATTGCAAACGGTACAAGTCATGGGTATTGGTGGCGCTGCCCAATTTTAAGGGTTGTACGTTAGCGGAGTTAAAACAATGCGCCGAAGCGACACCGGCAAAACCTGCTGAAACCAGCAATATTGATGATGCCAAAGCTGTTTTTTTGAAAAGAGTAACCATGTTAAAATCTCCTCGGGTTTATTAAGCCCGGTTTGTTTTATAAAAATAACGATAAGTGCCTATCACTGTGTCCTTTTGCAGTGAATCGGCGTGGTTTTGCGGGTGAAACTGTTTGTATCAGCATGTCGTTCCACCTGCGGGTTTTGCCGTGGCTTCCTGAACCGAAGCCTTGGCGAAGCGGACTCCTGCCGCTTGTTCGGTACTCACGGCGACTTGCCTTAGTTTGGGTAGGCCGCCGTGAGGTTTGTTTTCTTTACTCCAAATGAATTTGTGCCATGCCTTGTTTGGCAACTTAGCTAAGGCTTTAAGCACAAACACGGTTATTCCAACCAATGGCTTGCACCGCACCAAATCAAGAATTCGGGCCTTTATGCATTATCTCCAGCGCATGCAGCGAATTGATGCAGTTTTCCGTTTTTTGCAAGGATGGATTGTCAAAACAAACTTGATTGTCCGCTAAGGCCGCTTTGGGGTTGGCCATATACCAGGCAAGCGTTTTAGTTTCGGGAACATTAGCTTGTTGCTTGTACTGTAGCACGACCACGGCCGCCGTCATGATGATGCCTACACTAACAAGCGTCGGCAGATTAGAAGGCAACCAGTCCAGCTTAATGACGGGGCCCAGCTTATCTGTTTTCGGAATGGATAAGAGATTGTTTATTTTCATGTCAGTAACTCCAAGTTAATTGTTAATTTCAGTCCGCAGGGTAGGGGAACTTACGAACCCCAACAAATACATTGGCTTAAATTGTTGAGGTTCGCCTCTTTTATAACCTTTTGCTATAAGGGTTATCAGGTACACCCCTGCCTGCCGGAGTTCAAATTTGGACGGTACACATTGTGCGCCGCCCTTAAGCCAATTCGTTTACGAAACCTGCCAAGTGACGCGTAGGTCCCTTGCAATTTTTTCCGCATTTTTGCTGTCATTTCGGTTAGTGTTCAATCTGGCTGTCGGACTGCCTGTTTTTTAAAAATTCCAACGCCATCTTCTCCCCGCCTCTAGTCGCCTTTTGCAACAAGGCAACGTCCTGGGATAGTGTGCTTTGGTCGGTTGTGCTGCCTGCATCGAGACCGGCTTTAGGCAGATTATTGAGTTCGGCGATGAGGGCAGGATCGGCGCTTTGGGCAATGCTGGCGGCGGCTTGTTCGCGCACATTGGGGTCGTCGTCGGTTAGGGCTTGGCGCAGTGCGTCTTTTACGTCGGGATCATCCGTTTTCCCCGACAAGCCCAGGTTGTAGAGCGCGGTCGCCCGTTCCTCCGGGTTTTTTGAGGCGGTTTGTTTTAGCGTTTCCTCAAACTGGTCGCGGTCGCGTTCGGCAATATTCGGGTGTTTAGATTTTTGCTGTGCGGGTTTTGTCAATTGGGCTGGCATGGCCCCGTCTTTTGGGGAATCGGTGCGGGATATGGCGGATGGGGCGGACAATATCCACAGTTCCGCCGCTTGTGCTTGTGCGCCAGGGTTTAACGCCTGGGTTGCCTTGGCGAGTTTTTCCGGCATTTTGGCAGCCAGATTAGAACCCGGCCCCAACAGGCATTCGACGACCGTTTTAACGCTTGCTTCCGCGCACGTTACCGTTATGGGATTCGACGGCAAGGCGGAATAATGGATTTTTACCCCGGTCTTGGCGGTGAGTTGCTTAAGGATTTGCGCCAACGGCGCTTGCTTTGCTTCCAGGCGGATGGCGCTGGGCGCTTGTTTGGATAGGGTGATCCTAATGCTGGACGGAAGGCTTGGTCTTAAGCTTGGGCTTGCTTGTCCAGCGCTGGCGGATAGAGCCGGTGTACACAGCGCAAGGCTGGCAAAAAATAGCGGTAAAGCTAAAACTGAGGCGTGAGGAATGCCCATTATTAATCGCTCCAATAAGTTATCGGTTTCTGTTAAAAACTTAACTTTTGTCAGCTTTTTTTGGGCTGACTGGTAACGGGGCTAAGGCCCTCTATTAATAATCTTCCTCTCACTACAGGGATCGGACACCAAATTGATTGGCCCGACCGTCTGTGGGGTCGGAGTAAACCACGGTTATATTCGTATGTCAAATTTATTTTCATCTCTCTCTCTCTCTTCTTGAAATGGATATTGTTTATTTTTTCAATAGCTTGCAATAGTTTCGCGTAAACACAGGCAACCACGTAAAATCATTTCCCCGTTTATCCGAATCCATAAAACCCGCCTAGGTGTGTTGCAGCCTAGCTCCGCCTCCAAAAAATGCGGGCCAATGGCGGAATGAACCACCGACCCGCAATAGAGGTGAGAGGAAGGATGCAAGCTTACGCGGTGAGGAACCAAGGAAATGTAAGCCCGCTTTGCCTGGTTTTGGGCGGGGGCTCTCTCAGTGCCGCCACAAGCACAGGCAATAAATATAAGGCAAATACCATGCCATGATATTTACCGATTTTAGGGCTATTTTGCGGTTGGCGGGAGGCTGCTAATTTCGCCGTTTTATTGAATTAAGTAATTGATACATAATAAATAGTTTGCAATTTATTTGTTTGCCCAATCTTTTCGATAATTTTAGGAAATACTGGTATTTGCGGGGGAAAATACGGTGATTTTCAAAAAGTGTGTGATATGACACACTTTTCAAAATTTTAGGCACTTCTGAAACCCGCGTGTGGCGCGGCTCCAGAGGTTGGGTGCGTGATATGACACAGTTTAATAAAAAAAGTGCGCCATATGACCCACTTTTTATGTTAGTTATACTTGGGATCTATGGGGAAAAGCTAAAATCAACCGTATCCTGTACGGTTTTAACCTTAAAAATTACATCAAGCGGGCAACCTGCTGCGCCAACGCTTGACGGGTGAGTGCGCCGATGTGGCGGTATACGATTTTTCCGTTTTTATCGATGATAAACGTCGTGGGCGCAACGATAACGCCATAGGCATGGTTAAGTGTGTTATTTGCGATGACAATGGGGTAATTCACCCCATATTGCTTGGCAAACGTTTGTACACCCGCTTGAATTGACCGATCCATAGCCGCGCCGATCACAAGTAAACCCCGGTCGGCGTACTGATTTTGCAAGGCCACTAAATCCGGTGTTTCTTTTCGGCAAGGCGTGCACCAGGTTCCCCAAAAATTCAACACCACGACTTTGCCTTTATAGTCCTTTAGAGCGATGGTTTTCCCGTCCAAATCGGTTAATTCGAAGTCTGGTGCGGGAACTACTGCAACATTGCTTTCGGCTACGGCAGGTTGTATTGCTGTAATTAAAAGCAAAACAAGCATCGTTAATAGACCTAATATTCCTGATAAAAAACGCTTGCTGTTCATTCGTTTACCTTAATTTTTGTCAGACCTACCTTCATACCTTGTTCATCATGCCAGCCGACGATAACCGAATCGTTTGTTTTTACCATACGCGGCCCCGGCCATTTATAACCGCCGCCGCTGGTTAGCGTATGCGCTGTCGTCCTGTGCTCGATACGTCCATCGGCAAAAACTCTCGCCAGTTTGATCATTTCACCCTTACTGCCGGAGCCTGTCCAAACCACTAAAGCCGAATGTGCGCTTTCCATTGCGATACCGCTAACGGTTGTGGCATTTTCCAATTCAACATCAATCGGGGCGGCAAAATGGCGGCCATTTTCTTCAGAAAACGCGGCGCGTACGATCATCATATTGTTTACCATCGTTGTCCAGGCAACCGCTACGGTATTTTGCTGCACAGCTATTACCGGGCCGCTAGAGGGGCAGCCGTCGAATACCCAGTTGTCGTTATGGATAGTCCGTGGTGCGCTAGGCTTGTCTTGTGTGATGTGGATAATTGCTGGATCCCTTACGTTGACAGGTTCCAGTCCACGGTATACCAAAAGGGCATCCTGTACATCCGTAGTCAAGGCGGGCGGGCAACATCCGCAAAACGTCTTAACGGCGGAAATCCTTTTAACCACGGTATTATCCGGTGATATACGGGCGATGTCTAAAGATGTAGTGGGTTCATTCTCGGCTGTGGCTTTTGGACTATCGGGCGGGATTGGCTGGCTAACCGGGACATCTATCCAGGCCGCAATCAACGAGCCGTCCTGGGAAGCCGTAAAGGCGGGGAGCATTTTGCCAGACGTTTCTTTTTCCTGGTTGACTTTAAGCGGTTTGCTCCAGCGATTATCGGACAGGTTGGCTGTTGATGTGTAAATATCCTGTACCTCGCCGCCTGCCTTATAAGGTTTGGATGCCATCCACATCGCAGACATGCTATCTTCGTTAATTGCCGCGATGTGGGCATCCGCTATATTGGGCATATCGGTAATTGTTTTAGCCGTTGTCCATTTCTCGCCTTCCAAAGATGAAATCTTCAGGTTGCTTTTGGCATGAGGCAAATTTTGCCACCAAGCCACCGACAATCTCCCGTCAGGCAAGGCAACCAATCTTTGTCCTATGGCGGTATTGGGTACTGGGCTAATGATCGGGGCGGCAATAAACGGGGTTTGCGGGCCAAGCTTTAGCGCACGGGTGTTTTGCTCTGCACACCCGTGTGCCAAGATGATAAGGGC
>JABFSV010000531.1 GCA_013140405.1 Methyloglobulus sp.
ACTCTCGTAGCTAAAACAGGACTTCCATGCCAAAGAAACCGCCACGTTGTGTGGCTGCTGTAGACCTAGGTTCTAACAGCTTCCACATGATTGTTTGCAGCTTGACCGATGGCAAACTGCAAACAATCGATCGTCTAAAAGAAATGGTCAGGTTGGCTGCCGGTCTCGACAACAAAAATTTTCTCGACCACGACACGCAAAAACGGGCATTGATTTGCCTGGAACGTTTCGGTCAACGCATACGTGATTTTCCACCCGAAAGTGTGCGGGTAGTCGGCACCAGCACTTTACGTAATGCCAAAAATGCCCAGCAATTCCTGGAAAAGGCCGAGAAAGCCTTAAACCATCCCATCCACATCATTTCTGGGATAGAAGAAGCGCGGTTGATTTATCAAGGCGTGGCACACAGTGTTGGCAGTACGTCAGACTTAAGGCTGGTGGTCGATATAGGCGGTGGCAGCACTGAATACATCATCGGCAAAGAAGACACACCAAGCAATAAAGAAAGCCTTTCTATGGGCTGCGTATCCGTGAGCAACCGTTTTTTTGCCCAAGGGCAATTATCGAAAAACGCGTTCAACAAAGCCATCTTGTTTGCCGACCAACAACTGGAACCCTTCCAAAAAAAATTCCACCGCAAACATTGGGCTAAAGCTATCGGATCATCTGGCACATTGCGCTCGATTGATAAAGTGCTGCAAGCCAAGGGTTGGAGCAATAATGGCATCACCATGAGCGGCCTTGAACACCTAATTGCCCATATTAAACAGTGCGTCCACGTCAGTGAATTGAATTTACCCGATTTGGATCAAGAACGGTTGCCTGTATTTCCGGGCGGTGTCGCTATCGCATACGCCACTTTCAAAAATCTTGATATTGAACAAATGAGCGTTTCTGACGGCGCTCTCCGTGAAGGGCTGATCCATGATTTGTTGGGGCGTATTTACGACCATGACATCCGCTCCGCCACCGTAAAAACCCTGGCAAGCCGTTACCATACCGACAAGCAACATGCAGATCGCATTAAACAAACCCTTAATTATATGCTGGAGCAATTAAACTGCGATTGCTGTTTATTCAATAACCAAGAGGCCGCGCAATTTATCGAATGGGCGGGGGAATTGCACGAAATCGGCCACGATATAGCCCACAGCCAGTACCACAAACACAGTGCTTACATCATCGAAAATGGTGACTTAGCCGGATTTACCACGCAAGATCAAATCCTGCTGGCTACTATCATCCGCAGCCACAAGCGCAAATTCTCGCGTACCCGTTTTAATGAGCTGCCCACACCCTGGAACAATCTCGCCCCATTCATGACCATTTTCCTGCGTCTGGCTGTTGTACTGCGCCGCAATCGCCAGGAACATGATCTGCCCGAATTTAGGATAGCCATAACTAAATCCAGGATTGAACTGCGTTTCCCCGGTAATTGGTTGCTCAATTCACCTTTGACCCATGCCGACTTAATCCAGGAAGCGGATTACCTAAAACCTGCCGGATTCAAGCTGGAATTTTCCTGACGGCAGATGAATACCTTAGTGCGCGTCACCCTAAGTTGTTTTGCGACAATCATTATTTTGATTGCAATGCTGATTTTTTCCGGCATTAGTGACCAACCAGAACTAAAACTCGACTGGGCGATGACCCAAGCAGACATTAACCGAGCCAAAAAAATTCTGCGCGAAGGCTCCAAAACCAGACCGGATGAAATAGGTACGATAGAACTGACACTCGCAGACCTCAATCTGGCTGGCAATTATCTATTAAACCGGTTCAGTAAAGGCAAGGTATTAGTCGCCTTAAAAGACCACAAAATCAGGTTTGCCGTCACCGCCACCTTACCCGAAAATGTGTTGGGCAAATACGTGAATATCAGCTTCAGATTAGGCAACGCAGACGGCAACACCTTGCCAACACTGACCAAATTTAAGGCTGGAAAACTGTTGTTGCCCTCTAAAGTTGCAGCATTTGTGATCGAAGCCGTTATACGAAACACATCTTTGAATGAGTATTTCTTGCTGGCGAAAGACCCAATCAAAGCAGTCGCTATCGGCAATGAAAAAATCACTATCACTTACCATCCCAGCCAGGCAACGCTGGACACCGCCCGTGACCTGCTCACCCATAATAACGCGAGCAACATTGATTCAAATGCTTATCAAAGCAAATTAATAGAAATTGTCGGTCAACACGATGCCGCGTGGCGATTGTCGCTGGCTGAACTGTTGAAACCCTTGTTTGCCCTTGCCTATCAACGCTCTACCTTAACCACTGCGATTGATGAGAACCGTATCGTCATCAATACAATTAATGATTACGTGAACAACTCAAAAACCGCCGCAAACTTCCAACCCTATTACCCTGCATTCTTATATAAACGAATCGACTTAGCGCAACATTTCATTGGTGCAGCGGCTATTACGGCCTCGGTCAATAGCCAGATTGCCCAGGTTCTGGGCGAAGAAAAAGAACTACAAGATGCCCAAGGTGGCAGTGGATTCAGTTTTGTTGATTTAACTGCCGATAAGGCTGGAACCCGCTTTGGCGAACTGGCAACGGTATCCCCAAGCTCCGCACGGAAGTTACAACAAGCGATGGCGGCTATAAAAGATTACACTGATTTCATGCCTGACCCTACAAACCTGCCAGAACACATGGACGAGGCGACATTCAAAAAACGTTACGGCACGATTAATAGCGCTTCATACCAGAAAGTCTCCAAACAGATAGATGCGCTGATTGCAGCAGCACCTATCTATAGGAAGTAATTGTGAAAAATAGATTTACATCGAGGTAGCACAAATCTCTAAAAATGCTGGTCTATGTCCCTCACATCGCCACGTCACGATGACGTGGCGAATACGGGTTATTGCATCAGCCTTAGAAGCGCAACCTGCCCTTTAGTTAAATGTAGTGCCCGGCGTTGCTGGTAATCTTGGCATTTTTTGCTCAGGGAATTCACCGGTCAACGCATTCAGGAACGCGACAATATCGGCAATTTCTTCTTCCGACAGATCCTTATCCAATTGCAGCTTGCCCATCACTTTGACCGCTTCATCCAGCGATTTTACAGCCCCATTATGGAAATAAGGCGCAGTAAGCGCAATGTTACGTAAGGTTGGCACTTTAAACAGATGTTCGTCCTCTGGTTTCTTGGTGACTTCTGCCAAACCTAAATCTTTATTAAAGTGATATTTCGCCGAATACATGCCATTGGTGTGCAGCGGAAATTTCTGGAACATGCCTGGGCCATTAAATGCGGGGCCACTGTGACAACCCGTGCAACCCAGTTCCGCAACCTTGTTCATGCCGCGGACCTGTTGCTCGGTCATTGCTGATTTTTCGCCTTTCGTATATCGGTCATACGGGCTGTTAGGGGTAATCAAAGTCCGTTCATAAGCAGCTATTGCTTTGGTTGCCGTATCCTTAGAAATAGCATTACCGCCAAAGGCATCAGCAAATGCTTTTTTATAGCCTTCAATGGTATTCAACCGAGCAACCACCTCATCCCAGTTCTTCATGCCCATTTCGATAGGGTTAGTTACGGGGCCTGCGGCTTGGGCTTCAAGGCTTTCTGCCCTGCCATCCCAAAATTGCACTGCATTAAACGCTGAATTCCATACAGTTGGGGCGCTACGTCCACCAGTTTGACCATTAACACCCATTGAGTTAGGTCGATTATCTTCACCGCCCAGCATGGTATTATGGCAAGACGAACACGAAACCGTACCCGTAGATGACAACCGCGGGTCGTGATACAACATTTTGCCCAGCTCAACCTTTGCTGGGGTCGTGGGATTATCAGCAGGTGCAGGTGCTTCGGTAGGCAAAACATCCCAGGCGGTAGCCACTGAAACCGAACTTGCCAAAGCGATTGCCGTTAGCAATGAATTAAATTTAGTCATACATTCCTCCAAATATTATTTTTATTAATAGCTCGATTGCTTACACCAAAAAGCACAAGCAGTCTAATAACCGTTATTGACCAGCCGAATTGTAAAATATAAAACAGGCTAGGTACAATCAAATTACTGCTTAATGCTTTGCCCCACCACATGGGCATCATAGTATCTCTATTGTTGAACAAATTATCTTGCCCCAAGAATACCTTAAAGCGGAAGAAACAACTGATTTTAAAAACAAACACCAAAGCGTGGTTGATGTAGACAGAACAAACAGCTACCAATAAAAAAGGGCGGTAAACCGCCCTTTTTGTGCTTGAAAAAACTTTATTTCTTAGCTGGTTCTGCTTTTGCCGGTTCAGCAGGCTTTGCAGCTTCTTTTGCTGGCTCTGCTACGGCAGGTGTTGCGGCTGCTGGTGCTGGTGCAGATGCGGCAGGAGCAGGTGCTTTCGGTGCTGCTTCTTTCAGAGGTATCAAGATCTCTACCTTTGCCTGTTTACGTAAGCCTTCCACCATGTTTTGGATTTTTTGACGTTGCAACATCGGTGTCAGTTGCTCTTTAACAGCTTCCAGTGGAGGTGCGGCTTGTTTTCTGGAATCTTCACTCAAAATGATATGCCAGCCGAATTGGGTTTGCACAGGTGTTTTGGTGTATTTGCCTTTTTCCAATTTAGCAACGGCTTCGGAGAACGGCGCTACCATTTGAGATGGATTAAACCAGCCTAAATCTCCACCATTTTGGGATTCTTTAGCATCAAGCGAATGCTTGTTTGCCAGTTTGGAAAATTTTTCGCCTTTATCTAATAAAGCAATCAGTTTTTTAGCTTCATCTTCGGTCTTAACCAGGATGTGGCTGGCTTTGTATTCAGTGCCGTTCGCGCCACCTACTTTGCTGTCATATTCTTTTTTGATGTCAGCATCGGTAATTGGGTTGGCTTTCAAATAAGCCTGTAGGCTCGCCTGGGTCAAAATAGCTTTCCGTGCGGCATCCAGTTGGGCGACGACTTCGGGTGATTGGTCGAGCTTTTTTTGCACGGCATCTTGCACTAATATTTCGCGCTGAACCAATTCATCAACCAGTTTTTCCTTTGGGAAAGCAGGGGCTTGGCCTTGGCTGCGCTGGGCAAGGTCTTTTTCTAGATCTTCCAGGGTTTTTTTGCTGATGTATTGCCCATTAACACTGGCAATTGCATCTTCTTTTTTTACAGCCGGCGGTGTTACGCCAGTAGGCCTATAATCGCATCCTGTAAGAACAATAGCACTAACTAAAAATAATGGTGTAAGCTTTTTATACATTACGAATTTCCTTTGGTTTCTTCTGAGGGTGAAAGGGCATTTATGCCTAAGGCATGAATTTCTTGTTTCATCATATCGCCTAGTGCTTTGTATATGAGCTGATGGCGTTGTACCAGTGATTTTCCGTCAAATGCATCAGCGACAATCGTGACATGATAGTGACCGCCGCCGCTTCTGGCTCCGGCATGACCAGCATGGGCGGCACTGTGGTCGATAATTTCAAGTAATTCTGGACTAAACGCTTCATTCAAAAGGCGTTTAATAGTTTCGGATGTCATTGTGGGAATACCTTTTTAAATGGTTTGACGGTTACGTTGGAATACACATTTGCTTCAATATAAGGGTCTGCATCAGCCCATTGTTGCGCGTCCTCAAGGCTTTCAAATTCTGCAACGATTAAACTGCCTGTAAACCCCGCAGCACCTGGGTTGTCGCTATCTATGGCGGGGTGGGGGCCAGCCAATACTAATCGTCCAGCGTCTTGTAGTTCCTGTAGTCTTTTGACATGAGCCGGCCTGACAGCCATGCGGCATTCCAGGCTATTAGCGACATCTTCGCCGATGATTGCGTATAACACGTTAGTCCTCGGCTTCCGGCAAGTATTTATATAAAAAAACCATCTGTAGCAATATGAACAGGATCATCAAACCTGGCACACCAAAGGTCTTGAAAGTAACCCATTGATCGGTCGTGTAATTGAACATCACATATACGTTGATAAAGCCCACGCAGATGAAAAAACAACCCCACATCAGGTTTAAACGTCGCCACACAAATGAAGGAAGCGTCAGACTTTTGGACATCATCCGTTCCACAAACGGTTTTTTGCCGATAAATTGGCTACCTATAAAAGCAAGGCCAAATAACCATTCGATGATAGATAACTTCCATTTTATAAATTGTTCGTCATGCAACAAAATCGTCGCACCGCCCATCACAATGATTAAGCCGAGCGTAATCCATTGCATAGTTTCCACTTTACGGTATCTGAACCAGGTATAAGCCACTTGAATTATAGTTGCAACAATGACTACGGCAGTCGCTACGTAGATGTCATACAGCTTGAAGGCAATAAAAAATAAAAGAATCGGAAAAAATTCAAAAAGCTGTTTCATGACGGATGGGGACGGCGTAATGTGTGTAATACGTTAATCAATTGGGTTTTGATCTGGTTTAAAGCTAGGCGGATAGTGGCACTTGCAATCCATTATCAAAATCCTCCTTGAAAACTATATGTGATTACTCGGTTAAATAAGGTTTATTGTGTTGGCGGTAGGAGTGCAATATCACACAGAAGTTCATTGCCTAAAACATTTTGGATTCTTACGACTTTTTATCGTTGGTGTACCCATAGAATCAGCCAGCTATCTTTAAATGGCTTTAGCTTTTTACATTGTAAATCCATTGCCGCGCAATGTACATGTTTTGATTGTGAATTCTGCTAAAATGGCGGTTCATTTTGGAGATAGATCGTGGACGACAACACAAAAACCCAACTAGAAGCAGCTGCATTCAGGCGCTTAATCCATCACTTGCAGACACATACCGATGTGCAAAACATCAACTTGATGATCCTCGCCGACTTTTGCCGTAATTGTCTGGCAAAGTGGTATGTAGCCGCAGCCGAAGACCAGAATGTGGATCTGAATTACGACCAAGCCAGGGAAATTGTCTATGGGATGCCTTATAAAGAATGGCAAGCCAAATACCAGGGCGAGGCTACACCAGAACAATTGGCTGCGTTAGAAAAAAAGCTAAAATCAAAATCATGAGCCAACAGATCAATTACGATGCCCTGTTTTCCGGCGTTATCGGTCAAGACTACGAAATGCTCAAATTAATATGTCCGCTGATGACAGAAATGAGCCGCTTGGTCGGGAAAACCGTGCACGACCACCCAACCACACTCGATCAATTAAGTGTTGTAGAACTGGGCGGTGGCACTGGGATTACCACCTTGGCCTTATTGACCGCACGAAAAGGATTGCACATTGTCAGTATCGACAACGAAGCCACCATGCAGAACCAGGCCAAACAAAACCTAAAAGTATGGCATGATGAAGGACGTGTAACCTTCAACAACCAGGATGCCTTGTCAGCTCTGCAAGCCATGCCGTCTGCCAGTGTTGATGTGATAGCTTCGGCCTATACCTTGCATAATTTTCTCGACAGTTACCGCCAGGAAGTGATCCATGAGTGTTATCGCGTATTAAAACCTGGTGGGCAATTCATCAATGGCGACCGCTATGCTTTCGATGACATTTCCCAACATACCCGCGTTATCCAGGAAGAAGTCGCCGGATACTTCAAGGTATTGACCGGAATCAACCGACTGGATTTGCTGGAACACTGGATTGTGCATTTGTTCAGCGATGAATCGGAAAACCATGTCATGCGTCAATCTGTCGCTTTACAGCAGATACAGGATGCCGGATTTACGGATATTTGCTTGACGCATCGAATGGAAGTGAATGCCTTGGTTACAGCGCTCAAGCCTGTCCCTTAGCCCTTATTTTGCCATTCTTAATCTTAAAATGAGTACAGAATCCTACACCTTTGACCAAATTCATATCGAGGTGGCACGTAATGCCTCCGATGATTTTAATTTGTTCCACGATAAGCATAAATGGTTGCAGATCACCCATAACCCGTTTAAAGGGCCTATCGTTTTGGGCTTCCAACTCAACACCTTAATTGAGTATCAAATGCGCCTGTACCGTGAAGCGCACCATGAAAACAAAGTGATTGCCGAAAACAATCTTCGGTTCAGCAATTACCAAATTACTTTTGTGAATGCTGTGCGCCCACGTATTCCGGTCTATCTGGACATCAAAAAGACACTGATTAACACCATACCCAACCTGACGCTTACCAATCGCATCTCCATGAAATCCGACGGTAAAACCGTATTATTGGGGTTTAAAAAGGAAACCCAAGCACCATTATTTTTGGCCGACACCCAGCTCGACAACCTGCCCGACCTTAACGAAATACCAGACCGCAGTACCGTTCCTGGCACGGATTACTTCCTCAAACGGAAATACCTGAATAATGGTTCGGTCAAAAACTTCCTGTCCGGCTCGCTCGCCGAACAATCGGATTATTTTGACGAATTAACCCATGTTGCCCATTATCCCGAAATTTTCCCATGCAGCTTGTCATCAGGCGCGTTACTGGAAAAGGCGCAACTGGAAAACCACGACTTCAAACTTAACCCGATGGTTTACACCTCCCATGAGATTTCTGTAGACCGCCAGTACGTCAGCCAACTTAAAAACAACGACACGCTGAATATTCTCGTCAAACAACTACCTGAATCCCCAGGCAACACCTTGAACCAAACCAACATCCAGCTCAGAAGATATAACTGTTACGGGCTGTTAGAGAATAATGAAGTGCTATTCAGGATCACGATGAACCTTGTACCACTAAAGGAAATACTCAAAAACTTGGGGCAGAAATGAGGTAATTGTATGTTGTAGGTGAGCTGCGAACCCAAACAAACCGGACCACAAAATATTGTGGCTTTATACCATTTCAATCACTTACCTACATAAGGACGGTATGCAAAACGATATTCAGCAACAACTGGAACAAATTAGAGAGGGATGGGACAGTCTTACCACTATACCCGATGACCTAACCCCACTAGGTTTTGCAGGACTTACAAAGCAATCGATCAGTGACGCTCTTGGTGGGATGACTGAAATTGCCAGGCTATTAGCTGAAAATCAGAATTTTGAACCGTTGGTTACGTCAAAGGTAAATTTCCAACAAATAGTTTCTAATCTTAGAACACATGTAACCCAACATGTACCATCTAACCCACAACCGCATCTACCTGGATTGTTAACGTATATTGAACAGGCTCGTATTACTTTGCGATCCTGGCTTAATGAGGCTGATGCTGATAATAAAGCAATCCCTGTGCTCACAGAACGGTTGGCGGAGGTGGTTTCTCGAATTAAAAATGCAGAAACTCTCTATAAATCAATTGAGTCTGGTTTTTATTTAGCAAAAGAATCGTCCGAACAAGCAAAGGAGTTTGCCAATGACGCTTTATCATCAAAACAAACTGCTGAGGATGATCTTAAACTACTGACAGAAAGTCACTCTCAAGTTCAGAGCGTTGCATTAGCGATCAATGAGAATGCCGGAAAAATTACAAAGTTAGTCGAGGACTTTACAAACCTTACATCCGAGCTTGATGCTAATAAAAAAACGCAAAATGACCTATTTAATGAGTTTGAGTCACAAAGACAAAAAATTTCAGATTTATTGGGGGATGCAAATCGAACGGGTATGGCGGCTTCTTTTATAAGTCGTGGTAAATATTATGATAAACCACTTGAGACGTGGATGCGTCTCTTCGTTGGATCATTAGTACTGCTTATTCTGATGGCGGTTTGGGTTGTTACTCCTTTAATTTCTAATGGTAATTGGGAAGATTTGTTAATGCGTTTACCTTTATCAACACCAGCCATTTGGCTTGGATGGTTTTCAGCAAAGCAGTATGGATATAATGTTCGCTTAATGGAGGACTACTCTTATAAAGCCGCAGCGGCTATGGCTTTTGAGGGATATAAACGTGAAATGCCAGCTTCCGATGTGGAAATGCAAAAAAAGCTTTTGGAGACAGCGATTAAACATCTTGGTGAGAATCCAATTCGTATTTTTGAAAGTCCAAACAATCACGCAAGCCCCGCCCATGAATTCTTTGAACGATCATTGAAAGACGAAAAACTTTTAGACTTGCTAAAGGCTACCTTAAAAAAATTTACTAGTTGATAAATTGGGCTTCAATCCTTCACCCAACCATCCCTTAACGTCACCGTCCGGTTAAATACCAGCTTGCCATTAACACTGTCGATGGCATCAAAGCAAAAATAACCCGTCCTTTCAAACTGATAGCGGCTATCGGTTGTTGCTTTGCCCAGACTGGCTTCAACGCGGCAATTACTAAGCACTTCCAACGAATCAGGGTTTAATGCGTCCAGAAAATTTTCTTCGTTGTCTGGATTGGGAACGGTAAATAAGCGGTCATACAACCGGATTTCGGCTGGTAGTGCATGTGGTTCGGATACCCAATGGATAACCCCTTTTACCTTGCGACCTTCTGGATTTTTGCCGAGTGTGTCGGGATCGTACGTGCAACGCAGTTCGACGATATTGCCATTATCGTCTTTCACGACTTCATTACACTGAATGACATAAGCGCCGCGCAACCTGACTTCTCCACCTTCAACCAAGCGTTTAAACTTAGGCGGCGGCATTTCGGCGAAATCATCCTGTTCGATTAGGATCACTTTGCTAAACGGCACGTCGCGGTTGCCCAGTTCTGGCTTTTGCGGATGATTGCTGATGATGAGTTGCTCGGTTTTGCCGTCTGGGTAATTATCAATCACCAGCCGTAACGGATTTAAAACAGCCATCGCCCGTGCTGAGTTTTCATTGAGGTCTTCACGGATGCAATATTCCAGCACCGACATTTCTATCCATGAATTTTGTTTGGTCAGGCCGATACGCTCACAAAAATCACGGATTGCTTTTGGTGTAACACCTGCCCTGCGTAGTCCGGCAATGGTTGGCATTCGGGGATCGTCCCAGCCGTTCACATGCTTTTCCATCACCAATTGATTGAGTTTGCGCTTGCTGACAATAGTGTATTCCAGTTGCAAACGGGCGAACTCAATCTGTTGCGGATGGCAGGGGGTATCTAGTTGTTC
>JABFSV010000228.1 GCA_013140405.1 Methyloglobulus sp.
TTTGCGCTATCTTTGCCTGGTCTTCTGCGCTAACGACAACCAACAAGCGATCAACTGCTTCGTCAACATTCGTGGGAGTTTGTGTATTTGCCAATGCTATTTCCAGATTATCCATCAAGCGTACACCACCAGGTCAGGCCAAAAAACTTCTTCGACTTCCTCAATACTGTCTTCACCATTGACTCGCATCAAATGTAATTGAAACGTGATCCGTCCGCCAATCAACCGTTTGTGTCCGTTTATGAGCCGACATCCACCAAGTTTGAATATTGGGGTTGGGCTTGTTCTTAGAAAACGCTTCCGGTGTCAGCACGGCAACACACCAACTCGGTTTGGGGTCCCTGACTGATTCGTAGAGAATGCTACCAATATTGGCTTCCCGGGCAATTTTTGCAAATTGTTGGGTGGCCGCATAACTTGTCCGGTGTTTCCAAAGGACAGAATCTCGGTTAAACGGCATTTGTCTTAAGTCCACTATGACAGCAGCAATTGAGACACTAAACGCGGTGGGGCAACCGGCTCCAAGCCAGTCAAGTCAACAGCTTCTTGCAAAAACCGCCAGCGCCAATACCCTAACTCGGCGCATGCTGTACCAACGGATTCAGCCCCGTAAAAGACACCTGGATCGTTGCCATCCCTAAACCTGGATCCGTTTGGCAATAACGGATAACGGAAGGGGGTCGCCAACAAGTAATGTAGTTTTTTTGTTATCGGGGGAAGCGCTGGTTTGCTGCTTTCTATCAAGCTTTCCAACAAATCTTGCTCAGCCGATGAGTCAACAATTTTCATCGTCGAAGCGATATGCTGGGCTTCGACAATGCGCCACGCTTCTTTCCTTTGCTTGACGGCCTCAGATGCGACCGCGTGCGGCGTCCAGGTAATGTACGACACGAACCAAGCCCTCCGTGTGGCCGATTAAATCGATGGGCCTTCCGTTTAACCCCGTATTTTCGCTGGCTAGCCATCGCCTGGCCGTCTTTTCATCGCCAACAATCGAATCCAGACTCCGGAAAACACGAACAAATAAAAGCGCGAACTCCCATTCTTTCCGGTGTCGCTCAAGCTTGTACTTGCCGCCATAAAGACGCGTCACCGTTGAAGCGCTGACACCCAACACCTTGGCCAGTGTAGATTGCGGCAGGCCAAGCCTTTCCGCAGCGCGCGTCACTGCTTTGGTAAGCACATCGGACGCATTTTCTGGGGCTAAAGCCATTGAAAGGGCTGACATTGGTCTTCTCCTATTTTATTTCTGAAGAAATTATAGGATTTTTATATTTCTACTGCAATTTTATATTAAACAAACGGCCATGATACAGAACTGTTGCGGCAGGTCTCAGGTGCGGCTTTTGTTTTCCCTGTCCAGAGCGGAATGGTATCGAGTCCGCGGATGCGTTTGGATAACCAATAACCAAAATCGCAAAATAGGCACTTTTACAGTTAATAGATCAATACCAGCGTCCGTGCAAGAAAACAAAGATGGTTTCTGACTTGGAAGTAGGCATTATGCTGGCTTCAGGTATGCAGCGACAGCTCAATTCAAATGCACCGTCCGAAAAGAAAACACGGGCAAGGAATAAGTATTGATTATCTCAGGAATACAGGGAAGGGCGGTGCCGTTTAACAAGTTTTCGTTTGGATACAGGTCATTTTGCAGAACTTTCCAAAGCTGTAAAGCAACGCTACAAATTTTTTTCACGTACAACCGGACGATAAGATCCCAATGTGTGGTGGCAATCCGTCGCGTTGCCTATTGCTACAAGAGG
The DNA here is from genome assembly GCA_013140405.1 of Methyloglobulus sp. Taxonomy (GTDB): domain Bacteria; phylum Pseudomonadota; class Gammaproteobacteria; order Methylococcales; family Methylomonadaceae; genus Methyloglobulus. The sequence continues at coordinate 1,764 of JABFSV010000228.1, forward strand.
GAAGGTGACACTCGCTTGCATGTCCAAACAACCACGACATGGGGATTGGACATGGGACGGTTTTGTCCACTTTGGAATTTAGATTTGTGGCTCGACCAGCGGGAATGACGAAGCCGCCGGGCGACCGTCTGCTTCGTCATGAAAAGTAGGGCTCAACATTTCCCCAGGGAGGGTGTGGTGGCCTTTATTTCCCTGTCGTCCAGGAAAGACTCCATCCGTTAAGTGGGTGGAGGCAACAAACGTTGATGCCTACACCAGCAAACAGGGGAATCTGGGCGGAACGACAGGCCTTTTTATGGGTTAGTCGAAAACACCATTCCCAACGCCACCATCACTTGCTCTAAATGCTGGAACCGTCCTGAGTCCAGATCGGATAACATGGTTTCAAGGTCACCTTTTTCGACACCCGTTATGGTGGCCAATTTATCAACACCAAGGCAGTTGGCTGTCATCGCCGCAGATATTGCTAACCTGAAATCCGTATAAGACTCTGGTTTGGCATGCTGGGGATTTTTCCACCCTTCCCGTTTCGCAGCCAACTCGGACGGGCTATAAGGTCGTGGGGGCTCATCGGATTTTTCGATCCAGACCCATAACTTCGATATAGCCAACCAGTAATCGTAAGTTGTCCGCTCAGAAAGATGTCGGTGCGCCCGCCAAAATCCGATTACCTGCTTTTTCCCAAGCCTATCGATACGCAATACGTTATCGTTTGCCTGGACCCACACTAGGAAGCTTACGATTTTAGCCGCCTCAACTTCACGGTGCACCTTGCCTCCGCTCCGAACAAAACGCCCTAGATGTTCTCTGCATTGTTCAACCAAGGTAGGCATTGGTAACGTCCTCCCTGTTGTGTCCTAGTTCTTTTGAAATCTCCAGCCGCGCCTCAGAATCGATCTTCTTTGCATCGTCTTCGCTGACCCCCAAAAATTCCGCAAGGTTTTTGATTCGCCCCCGACGTGGCCATCCGACATGGACCGGAGCAGGTGCGCCGGTGATTTCTGTGTAACGGGACTGGGCATAATAGTGCCGTTCACCGTGGAATCCGATACTAGCCAGTTTCGCCTGGGCGTAGCATTCTGTTCGGAATTGCACGTAGAGCATCGACTTGGGCACCATACTGCGGCCGTCCTGGAAACTTGCGGCCTTTTCCAATATGGCGATCCCACCGGGACGGCAAGGCACATTCCTTTTCTTACCCCCTTTTGTGCCGGCCCTTAGTGTTATATGTCCATGTTTTTGGACATCCTTCAATGCCTGTTTTGGGCTGATCAAGCAGCTTTCCTTGAACCGTAGCCCAAAAAACCGCTGCATTTCCATCAGGCACGCAATTCTCTCCCCTAC
>JABFSV010000279.1 GCA_013140405.1 Methyloglobulus sp.
GCCCACGGACATCATCACTCGGCCTGATAGTTGCTGAATACCTGATGCTGGTTTTTTTTATCGAAACTGATGACTTGATAGGCATCTTTTTTGCTGCCCATTTCCATGCCCGGCGTACCACTTGGCATACCCGGAACAGTTATTCCAACAACGTCAGGTTTATTTTTCAGTAGCGTCCTAATGTCTTTAGCAGGCACATGCCCTTCAACAACATAACCGTTAACCAATGCGGTATGGCATGAAGCCAGTTCTTGAGTGACACCATATTTATCTTTTATGGCCTGCACATCATCTGAAACAACATCTTTTACGTTGAAGTTATTTTGCTTTAGATGTTCCACCCATTTTCCACAACAACTACAGGTTGGGCTTCTGTTCACCACGATATCTATCTTTTCCTCTGCCTGTGCAACGTCTGCCCAAGCAAAGCCAGCACTAAGCAATAACGTAGCTGCTAGAAAATGTTTCACTTTTTTCATATTCAACACCTCTCAATTCTTATTTCACCTTATCAGATCCGATGGTACTGTGGACTATTTTGATGGACGGCATCCACCATCGCTTTCACATGGTCGGGATTAATGTCGGGCAAGATACCGTGCCCCAAATTGAACACATGCCCTGAACCTTGACCATATTTTTCCAGAATAGTTTTTACTTTATCAATAATATAATCAGGCTGTGCGTAAAGCGTTACCGGATCCATATTGCCTTGCAGCGCAACCTTATCACCCACTCTGGCACGAGCTAGCTGGATGTCCGTTTGCCAATCCAGGCCTAATGCGTCGTAACCGGCATCTAGCATAGCTTCTAGCCATTGTCCGCCACCTTTTGTGAACAGGATGGTGGGGATTTTATGCTCCCCAGTGCCTGTGTTCAAAAGGGATCGCACTTGTTTGGCATAGTTCAGTGAAAATTCGGCATAATCTTCGGACGTTAACATGCCGCCCCAGGTATCAAACAGCATGACGGCTTGAGCGCCAGCAGCAATTTGGGCATTCAAATACGCTGCCACCGATTGCGCCAACTTATCCAACATGATGTGCATGTGTTTGGGCTGCTCGTACATCAGGCTTTTGGCTTTTTGAAAACTCTTGCTGCTGCCACCTTCTATCATGTAGGTTGCCAATGTCCAGGGACTGCCGGAAAACCCGATGAGCGGTACGCTGCCCTGCAATTCTTTCCGAATCAAACGGACGGCATCGACTACATAACGCAACTCAATTTCAGGGTCGGGTATGGGCAGTTTGTTAATATCGGCAACTGTCCTTACCGGATTCTTGAATTTGGGCCCTTCCCCTTCGGTAAAATATAACCCCAAGCCCATCGCATCAGGAATGGTCAAAATATCGGAAAATAGGATAGCCGCATCAAAATCAAAACGACGCAAAGGTTGCAACGTCACTTCACAGGCCAGTTCTGGATTGGTACAGAGGTTAAGAAAACTACCGGCCTGTTCCCTAATCGCCCTATACTCTGGCAAATATCGCCCAGCTTGGCGCATCATCCATATCGGTGTGTAATCCACCGGCTGTTTCAACAGCGCACGGATAAATGTGTCGTTTTTTAATTCTGTCATTGTTATTCAGGCGTATCAGTTGGGGTTTGAATATTTAACTCTCCTTGGACTGCACTTATCTTACGCATCCAGGATTTTTGTAATTCTCTAGGTAACGTGCCGACTTCTTGGTTAGCTTGCTCAGGGTTAGCAAATGAACCATAAAGCAAGACAAATCTGTCTTTGCCGCGTTTAGTTTTAGTTTTCAGGTATTTCAAATTTTGCCCCAATGCCTGATGCCGCTGCACAACCTCAATGATGGCTTGCTCGTTTGGCAATGCCATCAGTTGTAAGGTGACATTTTCAGCGGGCTGCCCCATTAGCCAACGCCCTCCTGCGTCCAAGGCATCCGAAGCATCGACTTGAACCTGCCCAGAAACCATACCTTCCGCATTTTCCAGCGCCGCCGCATTGGTTTGAGGTTGGTCAGGATTTGCAATGGCTTGTGCAAGATTTGGGGTTTGTAATTGGTTATCGTCAAGTTTCAAATCTTCTTGGGAGATACCCTGGCTGTGTGAATCGTTTATGACATCATTCCTGGTTACGGCTAATGTAGCTTTATCCAAAATTTTGTCAGACCCTTGTACTACGGGATTATCTGTCGAACCAGTAGTGACGGATTGCGACTTATTGTCCTGAGTCGATACCGTCGGCTGCTGAATAGTCGTACTGTTTTCCTGCTTGATATCCGCAGTAGTTACTACATCGTTCTTGATTTTTGGCTTGGAACTCCACCATTGTACGCCCAGCGCCAATATAACCAACCCAACAACGGCAATTACGAGGATAGCTTTTGAAAAATCTGTTTTCTGATTATCATCGGCTGCGGGCAAATGGGCAAGTATGCTCCCAGGTATGCCATGCGTTTCTCGGTAAAGCTCCGTTACCATGCTTTCATTGATGGCGTTGAACCGAACCCTGTACTTGGCCAATGTTGATAAATATTCCAGGAATTCGCCACATTGCTGTTCTGTCAGGGCTGGAATTTCGATTTGATAACAATCGTCAATGGCCGGGTCTGAGCCATTTTTTATATACAATTCACTGTGGGTTAACGCAAAAATAATCCTCAGCAGAGGCTTGCCATCAGCAAAAGAGAGCAGCTCTTCAATCAATCCAGGCACTAATTGACCTGCATCATCAATCACCAACACTATTTTGGTATCGCTTCCTGCCAACCTATCAAACGCATTTGCCAACGACCTGAAAGCAAAGTTCGGCATATTCTGCGTAATGGCTTTACTCAATGACTCTTGGATTTTTTCAAGCGTTACCTGCGCTCCACCTTGCACTAAACATAAGATCCAGGATGCTGGAATAGCTTCCTGAAAAGCCTTAAGCAGCCGCGTTTTACCAACGCCTTCTGGCCCACACACAACAATCGCATGAGCCAAATTGGTGATTAAGTGATTCAGAAGTTCGAGTTTTTCTGTGCGTTCCCTGGTTATTAAAGAATAACCAGAATCCGGCACAATAATTCGAACATTATTTGGGCTTTTCACAGGAATAGGATATCAACGGCTATATGATTCTAGGGTCGATTGCAGTAATTTTTCATCGACACCGATGGGTAGCGTTGCCTCACCAATAGCTTTTAGTAAAATCAGCCTTATTTCACCATCGACATTTTTTTTGTCTACCGACATCAATTCCAAAAACTGCCCAGGACTTAGCTCCCCTGGGGGATTGACAGGTAACCTGGCTTTTTTGAACAGGGCTATTATCCTTTCCACGTTGCTATCGGTTAGCCAGCCTTTTCGTCTTGATAGATCCGCTGCTTGGCACGTACCAATAGCGACCGCTTCGCCATGTAAATACTCGCCATAACCCATGCCTGTTTCAATCGCGTGACCAAAGGTATGGCCTAAGTTCAGGGTCGCCCTGACACCCGACTCGGTCTCATCTTCCGCGACAACCTCAGCCTTATTGATACATGAACGTTCAATGGCATACGACAAGGCTTTCTTGTCTCTTGCCAATAAAGCATCCATATTATCTTCCAGCCAGCCGAAAAATTCAGTATCCCTAATCAAGCCATACTTAATGACTTCTGCCAATCCTGCGGACAGTTGCCGATCATCTAAGGTATCAAAGACATTCGTATCTGCGATAACGCACTGGGGCTGGTAAAAAGCGCCGATCATATTTTTCCCCAAAGGATGATTGACACCTGTTTTTCCACCGACAGACGAATCAACCTGTGCCAACAACGTTGTGGGTATTTGGATAAAGGGAATGCCCCGCTGGTAACAAGCGGCAGCAAAACCACCCATATCGCCGATAACGCCGCCGCCCAGAGCAACTAACGTAGCACTGCGTCCAAATTTGTTGGCGAGCAAGGTATCGAATATTTGGTTGAGCACATTCAGGGATTTGTATTGCTCCCCATCCGGCAGCACAACCTGTGTAGGCTTGTAAGCCTTGAGCTGCCCTAAAACCGTATCCAAATATAAGGGTGCAACCGTCTCGTTGGTAACAATCAACACCTGCTTGCCTTTGATATGCCGCACATAAAGTTCAGTCATACCGAGCAAGTCGCAACCTATATAGATAGGGTAACTTCGGCTACCTAATTTTACCTGTAGTGTATTCATTCGTAGTGATTAACCTCCTTGTATTCTTCGAGGATGCGGCTGACAACTGTTTTGCTCTTGAGGACACCCGTATCTATCTTAAAATCGGCACAGGATAAATACAGGGGCTGGCGCTGCTCTAAGAGCTGTTGTAACCGTTCTTTAGGATTATCCGTCCTTAGCAAAGGTCGCTGCGTATCTCGACGCGTACGCTCCAAAATCCTATCCACAGGACATTGCAGATAGACGACATAACCATTACCTTTGAGTGAATTCCGGTTTTCTTCGCGCAGAATAGCACCACCGCCAGTGGCAAGTACGATGCCTTGCAGTTGCGTTAGCTTTTGGATCATCTTTTGTTCGCGGTCTCGAAAACCCTCTTCGCCTTCAAATTCGAAGATAGTTGGTATATCAACGCCCGTACTCTCTTCAATGGCCTTATCGCTGTCATAAAACGGCAATTTGAGCGCTTTCGCCAATTGTCTGCCTATGGTTGTTTTGCCAGCACCCATAAGGCCTATCAAGTAAATATTCTCCGAGGTCATTTGTGCTGTATTTCAACGCATTAAAAAAGGGGCATTATGCCCCTTTTTTGCTTTTAGTTGAAGCGGTCAGTTTGTAGCCAAATTATCTTTGACGATTTTTGGCGTAACGAAAATCAACAATTCGGTTTTGTCATCTATTTTTTGATTTCTTTTAAACAAAAAACCAATACCAGGCAAGTCACCAAAAAATGGAACTTTATTAGTCTGATTATCAATGGTTTCCTGAAAGGCACCACCTAAAACGACTGTTTCGCCGTCCATAACATGAACATTGGTTTCAAGCTCTTGCTTGTTGATACCAAAACCAGCCGGAGTTATCTGCCCCCTGGCATCTTTAGTAATTGTTAACGACATCACGACGCTGCCACTGGGCGTGATTTGCGGCAGCACGTCCAATGACAAAACGGCCTCTTTGAATACTGTCGTGCTAACTAGGCTACCTGGATCATTACTAGTGTAGGGGATTTCTTCACCTTGCTTGATGGTTGCCTTACAACGATCTGAAGTCATCACCCTCGGATTGGAGAGTAGTTCGCCCAGGCCTTGATCCTGCAAGGCCTGCAACTCCAAGTTCAACACATAGTCAGCAGCTCTTGCCAATGTCATACCTAATGCACCGTAGGGCGTTTTACCAAAACCCTGAACACCGAGATCAACCAAGGTATCCCCTAATTTAACACCTTCCGGCGTTCCGCTGGATGTTGCAACACCATCCTTAATGGTGGTGGTATTGGTACCCATAGTACCCGTAGTGCCACTACCCCCTACCCCAAAAACTTTGCTGCTATCCAAAAACCCAACTTTTCCTACACCAAACTTTACGCCCAATGCCTTCGCAAAATTACTGGATGCCTGGGCGATCCTTACCTCAATCATCACTTGCCGCACCGGAACATCAAGCCTACGTATCAGTTTTTTCGCTTCCTCCAACTTCTTTGCCGTTTCACGAACAATCAAGGTATTTGTGCGGGCATCTACCACAGCAGAGCCACGGGGTGACAGAATCCTAAACTTTTCATTTTGAGTATTACCGCTTCCTGTCTGGCCTGCTCCTCCTTGAGGCTGACCGCTTTGCGAACCTTGGGATGACAATCCACCATTCGAAGCAGATGAAGATGAAGATGAAGATGAACTTCCAGAACTTGATCCGGAAGACTTGTTAGTTCCACAACTACCAAAAGCGCCGGTATCCTGCCCATTTAACAGATTCCTGAAATTTTCCGCCCTGGCGTAATTGATCCTTATGTATTCAGTGACCAAGGGTTCCAGTTGCTGAACAACCTGTTCAGTGGCCTGTTGTTTTTCTTTGTATTCCTTGATTTTGCCGACCGGCGCAACCAGGATGACATTACCGGATTCAAATTTTTCCAGCCCCTTGGTCATCATGATGAAATCCAGCGCCTCATCCCAGGGCACATCGTCCATTTTAAGGGTGATCGTTCCTTGAACTTCATCACCCGCGACAACATTCTGCCCAGTAAATTCGGCTAGGATGGCGATTACGCTACGAATATCAATATCCTGAAAGTTCAGTGATAACCTGTCACCCTTGTACTTATCTCTTTTGCTATCCTGTATTTCTTTCTCTTCGGTCGTCAATGGACGGAATTCAACGGTCAACAAGCCTTCAGACTGAAACAGGGAATAATCATAAAGGCTATTTTGCATCCCAGCGGTGATGGTGGTTTCACGGCTAGTCGATGTTGCGGCAATCGTCTTGACTGGGGTTGCGAATTCGGAAACATCCAGCCGTTTTGATAAATTGTCGGGCAACCTGGTATTGATAAAACTCAACACGACATTGCCGCCTTCTTCACGAGTGTTCACGATAGTATCAGGATTCGCCAATGACACCAGGATGCGCCCTTCACCATTGTCACCTCGTTTGAAATCAATACCCCTGATACCTTGCTCAGGCATCAAACCTGCGGCTACACTGGATGGTGTCGATTTCCTGATGAACGGCCTATTTGCAACAGGCATAGCTGTTGCTGCTGATCGCGCACGAGCATTGGTTAACGACAACAACACCTTGTTGCCTTCAATTTTAGTATCAAACGGTGCCGCCTCAATCAGGTTAATCACCACACGCACCCTATCTGCGGCTTCCGCGACATAAATGCTGCTTATGGCACCTTGGTTGATCGGATACATCTTTTTGTCAAGTCCATTTGCCACACCCGGAAAATCCAAGGCAATCCGTGCCGGATTGTCAGTCTGGAACACTTTAGGGGCAACGGCAGCACCGCTCATTTCCAATTGTATTTGCAGCTTATCGCCCGACAAGGAGGCCACATCGAGACCTGTGATCGTAAGGTCGGCAGCGTTAACAAATGTAATTTGGAATAGTAATAAAAATAAGCTCAAACTCATGCGCGCAATCCGTGACAGCGCCATTTTGGTACACATAATATCACCCTGTTTATTATTCATTTGTTACCCTCAAAATCACTCTGTTAACGCTAATGAAGTTTGTTGTTCGCGCCAGGTGCCAGGCTTATCAGGAACAATTTCCATTAATTCAATCTTGTCTGTCAGTATGCGGATAATTTTTCCGTAATTTTTACCCATATGGTTGCCAACTTGTATTCGGTAAATGGTTTTGTCGCTGGCTTTGACTAAGCCCCATAAATTGGTTTTCATGACTACCGTACCCACCATTCTTAAGCTATCGAGAGGAAATGCTTCCAACTCTTCCTTGCGCCTTGTGGTATCGGGCTTTATGCCATTGCCGACTGCGATGTCAACATCTTCAGACTCTGAAGACTCGCCAATTGCCTTAAAAGGGTCACGTAAGCCTTCGGGCTTAAAAACGAAAGGCTCAACCGGCTTAATTTCAGGCAATGGTTCAATCGTTCCTTTTGGCTTGGCCTTAACTTCGCCGATATATTTTTGTAAATCCGAAAAGCCGTCATCACTACAGCCCAGCAAAAACACCAATGAAAACATGCAACACAAAAGTGAATTTAATCGGCTATTGCTTATTAAGCGCAATTTTTTGTCAGCCATTACTTCCCTCCCTTCTTTCTTTTATTTACGGGAGTCTTTGTTTCAGCACTTTGCTGCTCGTTATACGTCTTGACTGTTGCATCCATAACCATCGAATCTTCGGTTTCACCTGCTTTCCCTTTATCGACAGGTGTAATTTTTACATCATGGACTGTCACAATTCTGGGTAACGCGGCTAATCCACTGACAAACAAGCTCAATTCTTCATATTTACCAACCACCTCAATCTTAATTGGCAATTCAGAGTAAAACTCCTTCGCAATAGGTGCACCGGGCTGAAATAATCTAAACTCAAGTCCGCTCGCCAATCCAGTTTGGGAAATGTCGACCAACAAGCTCGCAACTTCCTCTTGCGTGGGCATCTGCTTAATCATTATGGCTAATGACGTTTCTATCTGTGCCAGTTGATCACGATAATCCTGGAGATTGGCAGACTTTCTTTGCTTACCTTCAAAGTCAGTTTTTAAGTCAAGTTCCTTTTTTTCTAAGCCCGCCAGCTCATCTAGCTGCCCTAGGCTATCGAGATAAACGCCAGCCGCAGCGACAACCACACAAACAATAGCGATAACCAACCCTTTAACAGGCGCAGGCCAAGTCCCTGAAGCATTAATGTCCCAATTAATTTCCGACAGGTTCATCATTTCACCCCTTTTTCAGGTTCGGTCGGCTTTTTACCCAGCTTTGCTCGCATCGTAAAGTCGCTGTTTTGCTCGACATTGGTTTTATCTGGCGATTTGATAACATCAAGCTTCGGGCTTTGCAACCAGGAAGACGCTTCAATACCCCGCATGAAAGCTGAAACACGGGCGTTAGATTGGGTTTTACCATCAAAAATTAGGTCAGAACCCATTTGGGTAAACTTGGTGAGAAAAACACCATCAGGTGTCGTTCTGGGGATTTCATCAAATAAATGCACGATTTCAGGGCGACTTTCCTGCAATCGTTGTACAAGATCAATTTTAGCCAGTAGCTTACTTTTCTTTTCTCCAATGCTTTTGACTTCGACAATTTTGGTATCCAAAATAGCGATTTCAGCTTGCAGCAGCTTGTTCCTTTGTTCTTGACGTTCTTTCAAGCCACCAATATAAAGATGCACCAACCCGAGAACAATCACTGTAGCCAACGCCGCCAATCCCATCAATAATAAAAATTCTTTTTTCTTTTGTTGGCGGAGTTCTTCTCGCCAAGGGAGTAGATTGATTTTTGCCATTAATCGAAACTCCTTAATGCCAACCCGCAGACCAACAACAATGCTGGTGCATCAGCACTCAACGCCTGGGGTTTCACCTTATTGGAAAGTGCCATGCTGATAAATGGATTAGCGATGTAGGCACTCACCCCCAACGTTTGCTCGATCAAATTCTCGACCCCTGGAATGGAAGCGCAACCACCGGCCAGGATAATACCGTCAACAGTTCGATTGGCGCTCGATGAGACAAAAAACTGCATAGATCTTGAAATCTGCTGCACCATTGCTTTTTTGAAGGGTTCCAAAACATCGACCACATAACTCTCCGGCAGTCCTCCGCGTTTTTTTGCCAAACCCGCCTCTTCATAAGAAAATCCATAGCGCCGCTGAATCTCCTCTGTCAGCTGTTTTCCACCGAAGCCCTGCTCCCTGGTATAAATAGTCCGGCCATCATGGACAATACTCAACGCCGCCATTGTTGCCCCTATATCGGCGACAGCATAGGTCTTACCTTCATTGAAGCCCTCTAGTTGGTCAGTAAGTAACGCAAAAGAATTTTCTATCGCGAATGCCTCAACATCGACAATTTTTGTTTTTAGGCCCGCTTTGGACAGAGCCTCTACCCGATCATTAACATTATCTTTTCTCGATGCCACCAACAATACATCAAGCATCTGAGGGTTAGCCTCATTGACTCGCTGCACTTCAAAGTCAAGATTAACCTCATCCAGCGAGTAAGGCACGTACTGGGCCGCTTCGTCCAGCACTTGATCTTCAATTTCAGCGTCGCCCAAAGAAGCGGGGATGGTTATCACCTTAGACATTACTGCTGACCCAGAAACGGCAACACAGGCATCTTTTAGCTTGGTTCCAGACTGTTTGACAGCAGCCTTTATGGCTTCGGCAATAGCATCAGTATTAGCAATATTTTTATCAACAAATGCATCTTGCGGCAAAGGGGCTACTGCGTAGCTTTCAACGCGGTAGCGAGTGCCTACTTTGCTTAATTCCAGTAACTTGACAGCGGCAGTGCTAATATCTAAACCAAGTACCGCATTCTGTTTCTGATTAAACCAGCTCATGAAACGCCCTTATTTTATTAAAATTATTCTAGTTGCAAAGTTGATGTCCCAAATATCACCAAGCAATCAAAATCATCACCCGCAAAAGTATAGTAGTCTTTTACGTTTTCATACTAAAAAATATTCAATTTATTTGTTTCTTGTGTTGCTCTATACTCGCAGCCTGATGTTTCAGAGGCAACCCTGCCCCAAACCGAGTATTGTACCAAACACTTAAAGCCCCACTTTAACAACCCCACAAAAACCCACCAGGATTATTCGTGCCCATAAAACTGCAAAACGGCAACATACTGAAATGGTTAGCTATTTTTATTGCGGTTATTATTGTAGGTATCGCTGCCTCTGGCTACGTTATTTATGGCCATCTAGCCGCTGAGTTACCGGATGTAAAAACTTTACGCGATGTACGTTATGAAGTGCCCCTCAGCATTTTCAGCAAAGACAATCAATTGATCGCCCAATTTGGTGGCAATAAGCGCATGCCCATTAAAATCGAAGCAGTACCCAAACAGCTAATCAATGCTTTTCTTGCCGCCGAAGACGATAGCTTTTTTGACCACCCTGGCGTTGATTACAAGGGCTTAATCCGGGCAGGCTTGCAGCTCGCCATGACCAGAAAAAAGAAACAAGGGGGTAGCACGATTACCATGCAAGTTACCCGTAATTTCCTGCTCACCAGCGAAAAAACCTACACTCGCAAACTAAAAGAAATCATTCTTGCCTTAAAAATTGAGCGTGAATATCCAAAAGACAAGATCCTTGAGCTGTACCTTAACCAAATTTACATGGGCCACAGTGCTTACGGCATCGTAGCGGCGGCACAAACCTACTACGGCAAATCCCTCGACGAACTCACACTTGCTGAACAGGCCATGATTGCAGGATTGCCCAAAGCACCCTCAGCCTATAATCCAGTGACCAACCAGGAACGCGCACT
>JABFSV010000003.1 GCA_013140405.1 Methyloglobulus sp.
TTGCAACAAAAGCTGGTTGTCACGGTGCGCCTTATTTTTAGTGTCGTTATTATTCATGAGATGGTTATCCGGTGGTTAACGCTCGTCAATCGGCAATTGGCGCTAAAAAATGCCAGACAAAAACGCAAGACGGCGGCACTAACTGAAAAACAAGCGTTATCGGAAGGCGTTGGCGGCGATGATCCGATGCTTCCGGTTGATGAGCAATTGATTGATATACCGACTATCAATGCCCAAACAATTAAGTTATTAATCATGTTTATCGGCTTTAGCCTGATCGTCGGGTTTTGGATGATCTGGAGCAACATCTTGCCGGCGTTTTCTTTTTTGGATCGTATTGAGCTATGGCAGCATCTGGTGACTGTCGATAATCAGGAAACCTACCAGCCGATTACCTTGACTAACCTGTTGAAGACCGGTTTGTATGTGTTCATTGTTGCGGTATCGGTACGAAATTTCCCTGGACTGATGGAATTGCTGGTGTTTAGCCGCTTTTCCATAGAGGCGGGTGGGCGTTATGCCGTCAATCAATTAGCTAAATACCTTATTATTGCTATCGGCTTTATTTGTGTCGCGAATGAATTGGGCGGTAGCTGGTCGCAAGTGCAGTGGCTGGTGGCGGCACTTAGTGTGGGGTTAGGTTTCGGCTTGCAAGAAATTTTTGCCAATCTGGTGTCCGGTATCATCCTGTTGTTTGAGCGGCCCATTCGGGTCGGCGATACCGTAACGATCAGCAATGTGACGGGCAAAGTCAGTCGTATCCAAATGCGTGCGACTACGCTGTTAGACCCAGATCAAAAAGAGCTGATTGTACCCAATAAAACCTTTATTACCAGTCAGTTAGTCAACTGGACGTTGAGCGACTCGACCACCCGGATTGTTATTCCGATTAGGATCGCTTACGGATCGGATGTTGAACTCGCGCACAAGGTGATGATTGAAGCAGTGCGTGCTACGCCGTTGGTGTTGGAAGAACCCGCGCCAGGTGTGGTGTTTACGGGTTTTGGGGAGAGTGCAATGGAGTTTTCTATTCGGGTTTTTGTCAGCGAATTGTCGCACCGTTTGTCAGTCACCCACAAGTTGCTGGTCAATCTTGAAAGAGTGCTGCGCGAAAATAACATCCAAATACCTTTTCCGCTTCAGAATAATCACGCCGAAAATATGAACAAGGTCGGGTGAAACAATCTGTTGCCTTGCAAAAGTTCTTGCATTCGATGGAGTTAACAATAGTCACGCTGCCCTGACGCGGTTTCTGGCCTGAAGGACTTCAATATGAGGAATAAATAGAAGACGGGCGACCTTATCGACCAGATATTCCTCGTCCACGCCCAGTTCATTGTCAACAAAAGCAATTTTCCATAAGGATTCAATCAGTTGTATTTTTTGATCACGGGTGAAGGCATCACAGATCAAATGGGTAAATTCAAAATAATCCGTCGCCTGTTCCCTTTTATGTTCAGCTATTTCGATCAATGCAGAGGCTTGTTCTTCAGTTAGGCAAAACGTATTTTCCAGCAAAATCAAGATGAGGTGCTGTTTTTTGTTCGCGCAGGTTTCCTTTGTATGCATCATGTCCATGAATAACGCGGCGCTGGCGACCTTCAATTTTTCGTCGATATCCCCATCCGATTCTGTTGGGGCAATATGTTTTTCAAAGAAGTGCTTTATTTTTTCAAGCATAGTCATAAAGGGTTTAGGGTCAGCCATGAAACTATAATGCCATGAGGAAAGCCATTGTAAATGGCATCTTTGCCTTTTGGGAAACTTCGATTTGAAAAAACGAAGACTTACTGGTGCTTGAGGCTAAGAAAGCAAATCGGTGCGTGATTAGCCGTATTGATTGTTTGGATTGGTAGTAAAATGGCGCTTCTAAAAAATAAACATAACGAGGTGTCTGTTGGCGTGGTTGCTATTATTTACTGCGGGGTTGGTGGAAATCGTTTTCGCCTTAAGCCTTAAATTTAACGAGGGTTTTACCCGCTTGACCCCCAGTATAATTACCCTTTTGTCGGGTGGTTTGAGCCTGTTTCTGTTGATGGCGGCGATTAAACTTCTGCCTGTGGGCACGGCTTATGCCGTGTGGACGGGCATTGGCGCAGTCGGGGTTGCAATACTTGGCATTGTGTTGTTTAAAGAATCTGCTGAACCTTACCGTTTAGTGTCCATTTCTTTGGTTATTGTGGGCATTATTGGCCTAAAGCTAACTGACAATAATTAATGCTTCACCTGGTTTTTCAATCACCTATCGATATTGCGGTTCTGGAGAGAATGGATTCCGGCGATGTCGCGGTGTTTCTTGAAAGCGCCGTGCTGGGCGTTTTGCAAAATGGCAGGTTAGCTGATGTCTTGGCTACTAAGGTCGGCAGTAACCGCCTGTGCGTATTGTCTGAAGATATGGTTGTCAGGGGTATCCTGGTGTCTGAGTTGGTAGCAGGGTTGGAAGTCATAGACTATTCAGGGTTCGTCAATCTTGCCGTCGAAAACCAGCTTATCCAGTCATGGTGCTAGTGATTGGTGGTCTGAGTTTGGAAACCACTGAGCAGGGTTTTCTGGTAAACAGGCTGGATTGGGATGAAGACATTGCAAACTATCTCGCCCAGCAAGAAAACATCAATCTTACCGACCAGCATTGGGAAATTATCTTGTTTATCCGGTCGTACTACGGACAATACAAGCATCTGCCGAATTCGCGGGTATTTATTAAGGCAATTGCTAAAATCTTGGGTGAGGACAAAGGCAATAGCCGTTATTTGCACCGATTATTTCCCGATGGCCCACTTAAGTACGCTTGTAAACTGGCAGGCCTGCCCAAGCCGCCTACGTGTTTGTAATCGTATCTTGGATTATGTGTTGCTGGCTTTTTTGGGCTTGGTGTTGTCCAGGACGTAGATAAGTTCTTCTCGAAGTTTTTCTTGCTTGCTGGAATCCAAGATCGGTTGTGACTGCATGTCGGTAATATAGAACATGTCTTCAACCCGGCTTCCTATCGTGGTAATTCTTGCGCTATGCAGGTTGATGTCGTGTTTGTTGAAAACTCGGCCAACTTGGGAGAGCAGCCCTGAGCGGTCAGTCGTAATAAGCTCCAGGATAGTTTGCTTGTTCA
>JABFSV010000176.1 GCA_013140405.1 Methyloglobulus sp.
CCAAAATGTCTGCGCTGGGCGCTGCCATGCGGAAATTAGTCCACTTGTGCTTTGGGGGCTTGAAAACCCGAAAACCTTATCATCCCAATTATGCAATTTAATATTGACTTTCAAGACGGTATCTACGTGCTTAAGGGTGGGCACAAGCTCGTTCTGTCTCACTGTCAGGTAGCTAACCACGACATGGATTAAGATACAAGGTTGGGTTAGGTGCACAAAACAAATCATGCCAATATTTCAATCAAGTTAACCGTGCGCCGTAACCCAACCCTGGAGGGTAATTCAATCGCCGAACGTTGGGTTACGACGCGCCCAACCATCAGCGGTGATTTTGTCAATGTTGCCATGCGTGTCTAACCCAATCTACGCGACTACGATTGGCGCATTATGAGTTATCATCAATTGGGAGTCGTTTATTTGAGCAGACAAACGTAACGAAATAGTCAAGGAACGACAGTGTCTTCAAGCTATTTATCCTCGTACCATAATCTACAACTTTGCCGTGCAATATCTCATGTCTGTTAAGTGCATCAGGCCATTGCTTTCGATAATCTTCGCTCGCTTGTAGGCCATGCGTCTCACGAAGTGGTTGAAATATAACTTCATCCAGCCCCCCATCAATCAAAGCATCTATTTCCGGTTTTATTTTAGGGATTCCTTTATCTTTAGCATATAACTGCTTGCCAAATAGTTCTAAGCACATTCCTTCTGTCTGAATTAGCAGAACCGGAACTGAAAGATCGTATAGCTCCAAATTATGAGCAGAGAGCGCCGAATTCAATACGGAATTGCGGGAAGGAAATCTAGTTGCTGCTCGATCAATTATTTTCTCAGCTTCAGACGATACAAGCTCTATCATCTTAGCTTCAACTTTTTCGAACTGTTCTTCATTTATAAGCCTGGAAAGTTCTTGCCAGTCTCTTAATCCCATCTCGTTTGATATAAACCATCCGTGATCCATAAACTTACGAACCACTGGCTTCATATCATCGGGTAGCCGTTGTAATGTGTTTAGATAATTTACAACTTGATTAGAATCGATAGCATTGATCTCATTTCTAATACGAAAAAAAATTGAGATGACAGACGACAATGTTTCATCAAATGAACTCGTTATTGACTTATGTGGGTCAGGTTTCTGCATTAGTTGGTTTCCCATGCGTAACAAGCTTTAATTGAGATTTATACACGAGCAAGCCTGGATGGAGCTTGCGGAATACTGGGATTCTTGGCTTCGATGCCCCGTATTCCGTTGCACTTCATACGGGCTGCTCATTACATATTCCCAATCATCGCATCCGCAAACTCACTGCACTTAACTTCCGTCGCACCTTCCATTAACCGGGCGAAGTCGTAGGTGACGTGCTTACTGGCAATCGTTGCATCCATCGCATTGATGATGGCATCGGCGGCTTCCGTCCAGCCAAGGTAACGCAGCATCATTTCGCCGGACAGGATTAACGAACCGGGATTCACCTTGTCCAGGTTGGCGTATTTGGGCGCGGTGCCGTGTGTAGCTTCAAATACAGCGGTGCCGGTTAGGTAATTGATGTTACCACCAGGGGCTATGCCGATGCCGCCGACTTGCGCCGCCAGCGCGTCGGACAGGTAGTCGCCGTTTAAATTCAATGTGGCGATCACGTCGAAATCGGTCGGGCGTGTCAACACCTGCTGCAAGGTTATATCGGCAATGGCATCTTTAATCAAGATTTTTCCTGCCTCTAAAGCCGCTTTTTGCTCGGCATTGGCGGCTTCTTCGCCTTGGGCGGCTTTGGTGCGTTCCCATTGTTCCCAGGTGTAAGTTTGCCTCGGATATTCTCGCTCCGCCAAGGCATAAGCCCAGTTACGGAACGCACCCTCGGTAAATTTCATGATGTTGCCCTTGTGGACAATCGTCACACTCTTGCGCTTATTGATGATGGCATAATCAATCGCGGCGCGAACCAAGCGCTCCGTGCCTTCCTGCGAAACGGGCTTGATGCCGATACCAGACGTATTAGGGAAGCGCACTTTTTCGTAAGATTTAGGAAAATTTTCCTTTAGTAATTGCAAAAACAGCTTGGCTTCATCACTACCTTGGGCAAATTCGATTCCGGCATAAATGTCTTCGGTATTCTCCCGAAAAATCACCATATCGACTTGGTCTGGACGTTTGACAGGTGAAGGCACACCTTTAAACCAACGCACTGGCCTTAAGCACACGTATAAATCCAGCAATTGCCGTAAAGCGACATTTAACGAGCGAATGCCGCCGCCTATCGGCGTGGTCAACGGGCCTTTAATTGACACCAGAAATTCCCGGCACAGGTCGATGGTTTCATCCGGCAACCAAGTGTTGAATAGCTCAAAGGACTTGCCGCCAGCGTACACCTCTAGCCAATGGATTTTGCGCTGCCCCGAATAAGCCTTATCAACCGCCGCATCTAAAACCCGCACCGTAGCTCGCCAAATGTCAGGTCCAGTACCATCGCCTTCTATATAAGGGATGATGGGGTTGTTCGGCACGACCAGCTTGCCATTCAGTGAGGTTATTGGTGTGCCATTGGGTGGGCGTATGATTTGGCTCATGTAAACTCCTGCAATTGTTTGAATTATCAAGGGTGTTAGCTAAACCTAATCATATCAAATGCAGCTAGGTTTGTCCTATGCTGTAATGTCAGTGTATAGGGCATTAAGGAAAGCATTATTGAACTCTATGGCACTACATCCAACCAAAAAAGCAGAAATGATGGCGGTCAAAACCAAGGCGGATGTTGTTAAATTTTTCTTAAACCCCCACTTTTTGGTGAGCGCTTGTAAACAAAAGCCTGGGGCTTCAGTTGACTTAAATTCTACGCCGTTTATTGATCCTCCCATATATCCCGAACGTCATTCAACCATTCCGTTAGATTCTCTTTATGCAGCACAGAAAACGGTATCCGCGTCACATCAAATTTAGCACCACGTAATTTTTGCACAAGGTCATCCGCTCGCCGGAAATTCATTGAATGCACTAAGACGGGTACATCGGATGGCAGATGCCGAATAATAAATTGCAGCACATTGGTGCCTGATAAAAACCGCTCTGCCTCGGTGACGATTTGGTCTTGTAGATCGTGGTCTAGCAAAAGGCCCGCATAAGGGCTTTCGTCATTACGCTTTATAGTTTTAAGCAATCCAATAGCCCTACCGGCAGAGGATGCAACCACAAGGCGCACATCAGAAGGCAACCAGCTTTCAATAAGCCTGATACGCTCAGGGTTATCTTCAATTAGGAGCAAGCGTAAAAACGGTAAGGCTTGGCCGGTTTTCCCACTATTTGTTTTAGCCACGGTTCCCAGCTTATGCCTTTGTTCAGTTACACAGAATTATTTCTAAACGTTTCGGTCAATTCCATTATTGTAACAGAGCGATCTTGCCAATTGCCCCTGTTAAGACAGGTTTGGAGGAACTAAACTCGCCGTTTCAATCACTCCAACTACAGAAAATTTTTTGGCGGATAATCCGTTATTTGTCCATCTTACAGACTTAACGAGGAGACCGCCTCCCAGACTTCGATTTAGGTTTACGCTTTGAAGTTGAGGCGTGTTTGTCGCCAACGCCAGTATCTGGTTCATTTCTTGAATTGTCTAATGCCGCAATGCCCAATTTATTTGATAAAGCATCAAAAAACGCTTTACGTAATTCATTTTCCTTTTCTGGAAACTCAACATTCTCCTCACCCATTGTAAGATTCGATTTCTTGTCAAACTTGGCACGATAGCTAACTTTAGTACCCTCAAGTTTGATAAACAGCTTTGACGAGTAGTGCGCCCCATGAAAAGCGAATTTGCTCGTATCCGATATAAGTTTTGGTTCGGTTTTGATTGTGCCGGTAGAGGTATTTTCATCATAGACGTAACCCTGTTCGTCCAATATCTCAAACGTAGCGCGACGCAAAATTTGTGCGGAAACGTTATAGGTCTTCGATATAGGGATGTTCTCTTGAATGCCTCCCTCCGGCTTTGCAGTTCCGGTTAACTCACTTTTAACGTACCTAGCTGATTCACACCCACTTATCAAAAGAAAAGATACAGCAATTAGACTGTAAACGGCAATTTTCATCTCACTATCTCCTTATCAATGGGTACATTTTGGTAACTGTGTGAGCCGTACCCAACCCAATCACATAGCCTAATAGTTATAAAAATCAATGGACAGACTTCTCACAGATGAACAGGCATGTTGCCCCGTCCAGCAACGTTTCCGTTTAGTTCAAAGTTTGCGGTGATGTCATAAATTACCCTAAGCTCAGTCACCATTATCCCAGATGATTTATCCATTATTTTGAAGGTTTCATCTTCTACCAATGCCTTTTTAGCGGCATTCCATACGGCATCGACAGGGGTATTGTAAGCCTGGGATTTTGGCGCTTGAGCCTCAGATTTAGGGATGTGCTTAATATTGGACGTACATCCAATAAAAAAAGCAGAAAAGAATAAAGCCAAAACCAAGGCAGATGAGGTTGTTAAATTTTTTTGCATTATCGTTCCTTTAAAAAATGTTTTAAAAAGATGGACAGGGTTGCAAATCCCGTCCTGCCTATGAGAGCCATAACATAACCGCACTGCATTAACGAATAATTTGAATTAAGAAACTATATCTTTGCCGCCTTCATAAGGGGGTCGACATCTCAATAATCGAGAGACAGTCATTTTTACCCCATTGATACAGCCATGTTTAACAATTGCCTCAATGGCATAGTTGGAACATGACGGTTGATAAATGCACGATCCAGCAAAAAAACGCGATAAATATCTTTGATAGCATCGCACAAAGCTAATTAATATCCATTTCATCCTGTTAACTATTCCTTTTTTGTGATAAGGCCGCAGTTACTGTGTGCGGAGTCCCATAGCTGGCAGCTCGAAGCCATACATCGCTGAGGTTCTGATACCACCTTGGTGCCACCACCGAATAGTGAGGATAAGCACCCAGCGGGCTTTGTTACTTCAATCCAGGAAAATGGGCATAGTCCCATACCAGATGTATTGCCTTTTTCTTTTGCCATAATATTTCTCCTTTGTATGTAATGTTGTAACGATTAATTTTTTACAGCTAGCCTACGCGTCATTCAGATCATATCTACGGTCAGACGCAGAAAATTGTCGTGAATATATTGTCCGGCCACAAGGTTTCTTGCACATGCGTTAGGCGTGATTGAAGTGCTAAAACACGTATTGTTCATGTTTGAAACGTGATCAGATAAGACGAACATTGTATGGAAAGCCATCACTTGTGCATGCGCCTATTCGATACATTGGGCCAAGAATGCGGACAAGGCATTGTGCCCCTTCGATATTTCCACCCAAATCAGCTCGGTAGCCAATACAGGCATTAGGGCCTGGAGCCATACCCATACTATTCCAATTTACATCGAAGCCAAAGTCTCTTAATTGGCCTCTAGCGTTTTCTGCACAACTTCCTTGGCATTTGCTTAGTTGGTTGACATAGCGAACGTTTATACAGACTTTCCCATAAAGTTGCCCACTACACTCCCTCAAAACATTTAGACAATACTGGGAGGGTTGTCCTTGCTGCGAGGCATTTATTTGATCATGAATGTTTGCTTCTTCTTTAAGCGCTAGTTCTCGTTCACGTTGTGCTGCTAATTCTTGTTGGCGACGTAATTCTTCCTCCTTTTCAGCATTCAGTTCATTTAGTTTCCTTTGCCTTTCAAGTTCAGCTTCATTAGCTTGATCAGCCATTTTGCGCTCATCTTCGGCTTTTTTAATCACCTCCATCTCAGCCAACTTGGCTTTGTGTTCAGTTTCTCGACGGTTGTCTTCTGCGGCTTTCGCTTGTCTCTTAGCCTCTCTCAGTACTTGTGCTTGCTTCCGTTCAGCAGTCGCTTTTTCTTTAGCCTCCTTCTTCGCTGCCGCTGCACGTTCCGTTTCTTGTCGTTGCTTAATGTACTGCCTGATCTTCTCTGCGTTTTGGTACGTAATAGGCTTCAAAGGTGTCAATGTAGCTTGATCAAAGCCAGGGCCATCATAGAAATCGAAGCCAGCTATAGAATCTTGATGAAACCAATACAACGAATGACCATCGCCACTATCGAACATTTCTACCGCATTGATGGCAGATATAACGAGTCTGTGTGGTTTGATGCCGCGTTTCATCGCCCTCATGCACAATAATATGTCAGGCGTTATTGGACTCATTTGTAATCCACTAGGTCGATCAACGCCACATTGCCCGTTCTTGTCGGCGTAGGCTTCGATTAAACCTCGGTCAGGTGTGACCACATAACAGTGCGTTCCTAATCCAGGCTCGTAAGTTGCCCACCAGCTAGCGCCAACTGCACAGACAAGAGCTACCGCTGTCCATATTCTCCAATGCTCGGCATCTTGATTAAACAAAACGTATAGGATGATTGCGTCTGGCGCGAACAGCAATAGCACAACCATTCCTTTATGGATGAGTGCGGCTGTACTCGAGTCTATGGGTAAGATACTGGTGATGTCTACGCCAAACATCGTTAGTGCGTGCGAGATCAGCCAAACTCTCCATACCACCAATGCGAGGTAGATGCACACGCCACCTATTAATACGAATTTGATAACCGGAGATGTGAGTTCGGCCTCATGGGCAAGTTTATGCATCCATTTGTCTAAAAACTCCCAAAAGGATTGAGGGCCTGATTCAGGCTTATTCTTATCGTTTTGAATATTTTTCATAGCGGATTTTTAGTTTTTCGATTCATTTGAGCTTTTCGCGTTCGAGGGCATCGAAAAACTCAATGGTGTAGTCCCGAGTCATGTTTGATGAAGGCATTTGAATCCTCTGCCCACCGTTTGAAGCGATGCTTATATATCCACGACGGGTAAGAAAATAAAGGACGACCAAGAAAGCACCTATGCCGTAGAGTATCGACCGCGTATCGTCATGTCCTGTGTACGTGTACCCGCCGAAAAAAGCCGCAGCACTCAGTAGTAGGAGAATTGGGAACGACTTCGTTACGAGACCGCACGAGGCGACGGAATCGAGAGTGATGCTAACAAATCTGGAACCCCCAAAGTAGGTGGAGTCGTAGCGGACACGTTTCGTAGTCAGTGTCAGAATTCCTTGCGGGGATTCCCTTACGACTTGTTCATCAGGTAATAAATTGATTTTATTAGCCATTAAAATTAATACTCCTTGTTTAGGTTGCTATCTCTTTGCAAAAAAGTCTAATGCAATAAGTTGAGTTTGAATTAGCCCCTAATATTTGCGGTAATTAAACCCGTCCCTTGCCGTTGCAAGTTCCGCATTTAACGCCGCCGGATCCGTTATAGTTATTGCACTGGTGCGAGCCGCCCAACAATTCCTTGATTCGCCCTTTGCCGTTACATTTAGGACAGGTTACGGATGCTTTGCCGTCGCAGGTTTTACAGGTTGACATGGTTGTTTCTCCGGTTCATTAGTCGTGGAATGGCTTGATTGCTGTAGGTAAATTTATGCGTCATTAATTAAAAATGGATTTATTGTTCTTGGTGGCGATGACATCGACAATTTTCTCAACTTCCCGCGCATCAACTTTGAAGGTCTTGAGATATATTTCCAATAACTGCTGCTCTGCGCCGACCAGAATGCCGTCAGCCATTGCAATATCTATCAAATTGGCTATGGCCACCAGTTGCTGGTCGCTGTCCATAGCTTTGGCTGCTAGCTCGATACATGTTTCTAACGGTTGAGCTTTCCAAGTTTTTACGGCAGCATCCCAGTCCTTGGTTGTTCCGCTGCCATCCAGCCGTCGGATAATAGCCAGTTCGTCGTCATCGACATCGCCGTCGATAGCGACCATGGTGACCGCCGCTAGCAGCAAGCCAGCTTGCGGCGTTAGGGTGATCTCCTTCGTTCCTGCCAATCTATTGAATAAACTCATAATTGCCTAATCTCCTATCAAGATTCGGTTAAATACGGCTTAAGAAAGTTAACGTTTTTGGACAGGGATTAGTGTAGTTGCAATGTTGTATATTAGTTGTCAACTTTAGTTGACAAAGTTTAAGGGGTCTCTGAATAAGTCCTTCGACAAGCTTGTATGGTAAGAGGCAAGTGCGCCACAAACGGAGTCAACCGCTCCAATGCCGATAAGTTAAGCGCTTTAGCCCCTTCTCCCTCGAGGGACGACCGCCAAGGATGGCGGAAGTGCGGTAGCAAGTATGGAACTTGCGCCGTTAAGGTTGGGATGAGGGGATATAACCAGTTTTTATTCTCCTCACCCCAACCCTCTAGGGCAATTTGCTCCTGCATTGCCCAACTAACCTACGTCCCTGTAGGGATCCAGCAGGAGAGGGTATTTAGCATTGGTTGCAAACCCCGTACTGCGTAGAACATGTATGTCTGACGTAGAAGGATGCGCCGCTCAAGTGATTGAAAGATAAGCCAAGGATGGATTAGACGTACAACAGGCGAAACTGAAAGCGGTTTTACTGGAAAGAAAAATTAACCACGCCCCGCACCAACAGCCGGTTGCCTTGTACGACGGTATCGTCGAACAGCGAGGCCGAGACATAGCGTTTGTCGAGCAGGTTTTCGATTTTTAGACGGACATCGAACGGGCCGTTCCGGTATCCGGCGCTGAGGTCGGCGCGGATATAGCCCGGCACGGTAAAGCTGTTGGCATCGTCGCCCTGGCGTTGGTCTACCAACACGAGACCGCCGCCCAGGTCGAAATGTCCCTGCGCTTGCCATTGCGGGAGGTCGTATTTTAACCAGACTGCGCCGCTGTGTTGGGGCGTAGAGCGGAAGGCGTTGCCCTGGAGTGTGGAATGTTGGGTGAATTCGGCTTTAGTCCAACTGTAATTGGCGATAAAGTGTAAAGCGTCGTTCAGGTCGCCTGCTAGTTCGAGTTCCAGGCCTTGGCTTTGGATTTCTCCAGCGGCGACTTGAAAGTCGGGGTCGGTCGGGTCGCGTTGGGCTAGGTTTTTCTGGGTTAGCCGATAGACAGCCGCCGATGCGTTGAGGCGGTCAAACCAACGGGATTTGATGCCGAACTCGAATTGTTGTCCTTGTTTCGGTGGCAAAAAATGGCGATTGCGGTCTGTGCCTTCGTTTGGCAGGAAAGATTCGCTGTAGCCAAAATAAGGTGTCAACCAGTCGGTGGGGGTGAAGGCCAAGCCACCGTTAAAGGTAAACGCACCTTGGTCGGTCAGTTCACCGAAGACATCGTTTTGGCTGTTTTCGGCGGTGAACTGGCTATAACGCATCCCGCCGGAAACATGCCAATAGCGGTTTAAGTCGATCCGGTCAGTCAGGTAGTAGCCGTATTCGATGCTATGTAAATCACGGTCTAATTGGGTGCCTGTGGGTGGCGGATGGTTAAAATCGGGATTGTACACATCCAAGGTAAAGCCGCCGATGTTGCGTAGGCTGTTCAGGCGGTCGTCCATTTCTGTGCGCTCAATGCCGACTATGAGGTGATGGTCGCCGATAGGGCTTTCGATCTCGCCGTGCAGTTCGCCACGTAAGCTGAATTGGTCGTAATGGTTGTGGACATCACGATGGTAACCGCTGAGGGTCGTTGGATTGGTGAAGGTAAAAAAGCCAAACAGCAAGTCATCGCGCTCGACATGAAAATACTGCCCGGAAAGGTGCAGGCTCCAATCAGGCAGCAGTTGTTGGGATAGCGCCATGCTGACGCGCCAATGCGCCCGGTCGGACTGTGCGCGAGGATCGACATAACTGTGGTCATAGACGACTTGGCCTTGGGTGAAAACGTTGTCGAAGCGATAAGGTTGGGTTTCATGGCTGTATTCCAGTGCTAAATCCAGCGTGCCATGATCTGCGTACCGCCATTGTAACGAAGGGGCTAGGGTAGCGCGGTTGTTGCTGACGTTGGCGCGGAAATCGTCGCCCAGTTGCCCTGCGCCGATAAATCGGTACAGCAAGGTTTTATCGGCATTGAGCGATCCGGTGCTGTCGAATACGCCACGGGCGAGATCGTAATTGCCCAAGGCGAGGCTGATTTTGTTATGGTTTTCGGCCTGCGGTTGTTTACTGATGTAATTGACCGTGCCGCCGGGCGAACCCGATCCGTACAACACGGAGGACTGGCCTTTAAGGATTTCTATGCGCTCCACCAGTGCCATTCGCGGACTTGAAAGCGTTGGTTGTCGAGCAATCCGTCCAGGTAAACGCGTCCACCGATGGAAAAACCGCGAATAATCAAATCAGTATCGAAGCCGCCTTGTCCGCTGCCTTGTTCAACTCCGGCGGCAAATTGTGCAGCATCTTCCAGGCGTAATGTGTAACTATCCTTTAAGGCGGCATTGTCGATGACGCTGATGGAGTAAGGCGTTTCGAGCAGGGCGGTATCATCACGGGTGGCGGAAGTGGCAGTTTCAGTAGCATAGCCGCCGATTTTATCGGCAGTGATGACCACTGGCTCCAAAACTAAGGTTTCGCTGTAAGTGACAATAGGAAAGGTTGTGCCAATTAGGGTAAATGCTAACCAATACAAAATCTTAAATGATTTATGAAGAAGTCCTTCTATAGGTTCAGGACGAACGGCAATGAGTCCTCCCCATTCGTGGCAAGCCTTTCGGCTATATCCAGGAGAGTTTTGTGGGCCCCGTAAATGGGGAGCAAGCTGATTGCATTCGTGGTGCGCTTGTACCACAGGCACTTCCTTTGGTCGTCGAACCATGAATGGAATCAACTTGATCAAAGCTTCCTTAAGCAGGTTGCCTATGGCTTGTTTAGGTCGGAGGGTAACATAGTCCATGATTTTTATTATTCTTATTGGTGTATCGGTAGCGGGTGAAATCTGTAACTTGATTAATAGGGCGGAGTGGCAAACCTAGGTTTGCCACTCCAAAATACACGCGACTCGCAGGCGTAAAGCCAACAAGTTCATCAAAAAATACAGG
>JABFSV010000304.1 GCA_013140405.1 Methyloglobulus sp.
CAAAACTAATCGAATCATAAAACTCAAAGAAACAATCGTCTGTCTGGTTTGTAGAAAGTTGATGCAGGATCATGAATTACCGCTGTGGGTCGAGAACATAATATGAAAGCGAAAATTGCTGTTGCATCACCTAGCAAAATATCGCCAAAATAGTTACATAAGATAATATCAATTATTATAATAGCTTAGCTATATGTAACTGTTACCCCAGATTCTTATCGAATGCAGATAAGCAACTAGAATGCAACCATATTCGGTCAGTAACAGGCAACAAACAAAGGGCTTATATAAGCGCCACGTTTTTAAACCCCTTCCTATCCTACACAACCCGCCAGCAAACAACCTACACGATAGGCACCGAAAGCACGTATGATTGGGAAAGAAATCAATGGCTGGTTCCTGTGCTAGCAGGTGTCAGCCAATTGGTGACGTTTGGCACACAACCAGTGCAATTTTCAGGGTCTGCCCGTTACTATGCAGAAGCGCCAAAAGGAGGCCCTGATTGGGGTTTGCGCTTTTCGGTTACCTTATTGCTCCCTAAGTAAAAGGCATGTAGCTAAGAATGTGTTGGTGGATAAGCATCTCACTTAAGATGGCTTATGCCAACTTTTCAGTTTATTGAAGCGGTGTATTCAGGTTGCTTCTGTCACCGATAATCAGGGTGTTATTCCAACTGTGCAACGCTTTCCAGCCAGCAGTATCTTCAAAATACCGAATGGACACTATAGTGGGCAAACTCGGGTTGCTGTAAACGGTGCGCTTGCCGCCACTTTGGGTGGTATTGGTTTCGGCAGTCCACGCATTGCCCAGGCAATTTTGGATAACTTTTGCAGCCTCTTCATAATTGGCAATCGCTTGGCTTTCACCTTTTTCAACCTGCCATTCACAGGCATAGCTATGTAATCCTGAACTCCACTCCCAAACCTGGCATTGTTTTGCACTTGGCAACACACCATCGGCAGTCCAAACGTTCAACTTCTTGGTAGTCGTTAAACTTTTTTTATAGTTGTTAAACTGGTTTGGGTGGTCATTAATTAATCCCTGTAAACGGGTGCAGGATTCAGTTTCTGAGACAGGTTCTTGTTTAACTGCGTTTGTGCCGCAAGCGCTTAACAATACTGTTGAAAGGCAAACAGCAACAACTGTGTGAGCCTGTTTTAATATAATTATTTTTTTCGTAATCTTTCCCTTATAAAAATGTTAACGGCAAAAGTATAGAGGCTTAATTTTAAGTTGAGGAAATATTATCACCGATTAATGCCCATATTTATTATCAATTTGTGCATTAATCGCTAAAAATTTCTCTAAAGCGGGCATATCCTTTTGTTTTGCTATTAACAGGTTGAACTATGAATTTGAAGGCAATTAAAGCTCCAATTTCCGTTGAATTTCAGATATTTTCAATAATAGATGGCGTATCTTAAATACGCCATCTATTATTAAAGCGTTTGCCATGATCCTATTAAGGGGACGATTTATGCACATTGTCTTACAACACACCAAACAGGCCTGCTTTACTATCGGCCTTATCTCGGTATTCCTCATAGTCGGATGCACGGCCAAACAGCACCGACGGGTCGAGCAGTCCGGTTTCTTGGGTGATTATTCCCAACTCACTGAAAAAAAAGAGAATGAAGCCTTGTATGTGTACGTCAATCCTAAAGCCGATTGCCGAAAATATACCAAAGTCATCATAGACCCAATCACCTTATGGGCGAAAACGGACTCATCACCGTTGGCCACCCTGGATGAAAAAGATAAGAAAATGCTGATGACCCAAGCTTGGGGTGTGCTTTATGACGGGATGCGGAAAGGCAACTTTCTAATTGTCGATAAGCCAGGTGAAGGTGTGATGCAAGTCAAGGCGGCGGTGACGGAAGCGGTCGAAGCCAAAGTCATGCTGGCCAATGCAACAGCGGTCGCCCCTTTCGTTTGGCAAGCGGCGACGGTATGGGGCATAGGCTCCGGGAAATGGCCGTTCCTGGGCGAATTGGCGGGCGAAATGGAAATCGTCGATTCGGTGACGGGCGAACGCCTGCTCGCCGGGGTTGACAAGGTGGTCGGCATGTTGGGTTCGAATATCGATCCGAGGGCGCGGTGGGACGATGTACGGAAAGGCTTTAACATCTGGCGCGACCGGATCGGCGTTCGGATGGCCAGTTGCCGCGAGACGGGTTCATTCGAGATGCCCAAAGACGACCGGAGTTGGATGCATAAGACTTTTGAATATATGTCGCCGTAAGTTTTTGGGCTTAAGATTAAAAAATATAAGGCGAACAATTGGATGATTGTTTTATTAACACAGGAGGTTGTGGGTTAAATCTGTAGTTTTTGACGAACTTATCGGCTTCAAACTCGTGAGTCGCGTGTATTTTGGAGTGACAAACCTAGGTTTGTCACTCCGCCCTGTCATATAAGTTACAGGTTTAACCCACTACCACACAGGACAAAATACCTATGCACACGACCATTAAATTTACACTACTGGCTATCTTCCTGGTATTGAGCAATACCGTTCAAAGTGACGAAGCAGCTAGTGGGATAAACTTTTCGGGTGATATTCTTTCCCGTACCAAACTCACCGGCGATTGGGGCGGCATCCGCAATGATATGGCGGCAAAGGGCGTGACCTTGGATTTGGATGCCACCCATGTGACCCAACATGTCGCGTCCGGTGGATTTGATGGTTCGCTGTTAGACAAATTCCCCGGCAACCGTATCAGCAGTTTGTTGCCAGGGAATAGCGAGACGGCAAGCGATGCCATGTTCAACGTGCTGTTAAAGGTGGATACTGGAAAGGCAGGGCTTTGGCCGGGCGGTTTTTTGACTGTTGCGCGGGGAAGGTCGGGTTGGCGATGCGGTAGGGCTTCGTGCCGGCGGCATCATGCCGACGAATGGCGATGCCCTGTCGCCGAATGTACCTGGGCATTCCAACAAAGATGTACTTGCGCTCAGTGAAATGACTTATGCCCAATTTTTGTCTGAAAAGTTTGGGGTAGCATTGGGCCTGATCAACACCGCCGATGGCGATAAAAATGAATTTGCCGGATCATTGCGTTCCCGTTCCCATTTTATGAACGCTGGGATGCGCTTTTCACCCGTGGTTTTAGGCACTGTGCCGGTAACAACATTGGGCGTGACGGCTATTTTCTTGCCCACTAAAAATATCGTTGGGACGATGGGCTTTGTTAATTCGGAAGAATCGGCGGGCTACAACCCTTTCGACCGGGATAAGGGGACGACCTTCCTGACCGAATGGCAAATCAGCCACACTATTTTTGGCGTGACCGGAAAGCAAACGCTAGGGTTCGCCTATGGGTTCGACCGAAATAGTTTGGATTTCGGCGCTGATCCCCGTTTTCAGCTTGCGTCCCTGGTCACTACTGGGGAGACGGTCAGAACCAACGCCGACTCCTGGGTGCTTTATTATAATGGCCATCAATATATTCAAGGTGATGCCGAGGGCGGCTGGGGGCATTTCTTGCGTGCAGGGGTATCGGATGGCCACCCAAGCCCGGTCAAATGGAATGTCGCTTTCGGTGTGGGCGGAGTCGGTATGGGCTCTTGGCGGCCAAATGACAATTGGGGCATAGGCGGATATGCACTGGGTGCAAGCAATGAACCTTTGTTAAACCGCTTGGGCATCAATGACGAAACCGGTTTCGAAGCCTTTTACAATATCGCTGTTGCGCCCTGGTTTCATGTAACCGCTGACGTGCAGCACGTTGATTCGGCGATAACAGGCGTAAATATTCCAGCCATAGGCCCATTGCCAGCCGTAAATATACCCGGCCCGAAAGATGCCTGGGTGGTTGGGGTTAGGACTAACTTGAATTTTTGATGCCATGGCTTTGTAGTCGCAATAGTTGAGGAGCATCCTGATAATGTAAAGGCTCCTAACAAAGCTTTAGTTAGGCTGAAAAAGTAAACTGGAGAAATAGTGATGCATCTCCCCAAAGAAAATTTCTATCTCATGCTTCGCTTGTATGGCGGCGACGAACAGATCCAGACCGGAAAGTTTCCCGTTCCGGTGGTGCAGAAGGTGAAGTAGAGCTGAAAATGATATAGTTTGGTTGCTTATTTCGAAACACTCACAACCAGGGGCTTATGAATGAAAAATGGGGCATTATTTTTACTTGTTCTACTCGTGTCTTCCGTTGCCTATGCAGAAAAAAAACCGCTTGACCTCCAATTAGATCATTCGGCTATCTATAAAGATGCATCCAAGGATTCTTCTTGGATGCATGATGAAAATCATCAGTCTTCAGGGCAGCGGTTGTCCAACCAATGCCAAGAAATGGCAAAGCAGATAAAAGCCTTGAAAGGAAAACCGCAACGCAAATTTACCTTACAACAACGATATGAAGCCGAATGCTTAAGGTGAAACTTTTTACTCCCGGTACGGTAGGATAGACCGGATGCGAATTGTGGTGGGAAGGAGCTGCATCATTCTCTTGCAGCTTATATTCGATGGAGGATTCATTCTAATGCTAACCATGAAGAATTTAACCGATGCCCGTAAAAATTAATGCCGGAGTTTTATTGAATAACTTATGTTACGTAGTTGAGGGATATCCTCTTCATGCCGCGCCGAGTACTAGCGTTTTTATCAGGAATAGCCCGAAGGGGGGGCGGCAAGGAAAGTATATAATGCACCGATCACTACGCGTAAGTTTGGCAATTGTCCACCTTTAAGGAGAAGGTCATGAAAACCAACCACCACTTTAGAATCGCCGGTCATGTGTTATTTATGACCATGCTGTGCGTACCCTATGCGTTTTCAAAAAGTGCCGGCCCCGCCAAAGATCCATTTGACGAGACCGTACACGTCGCGGATTATTTGGAACCGGCGATTCCTCGACCACAACAGGCGAAGATCGCGAGCGACAAACTCGCCGCGCTCCGCGCCAAGACGGGACGTGCGCCCAACATCCTCATCATCGTCGTGGACGACATGGGATGGGGCGATCCGGGCGTTTACGGCGGCGGCGTCGCCATCGGCGCGCCGACCCCGAACATTGATCGCCTCGCTCACGACGGGCTGAAGCTCACGTCCTTTTACGCGCAGTCGCTCTGCACTCCCTCCCGCGCGGCGCTGATGACGGGCCGTATGCCTCCGCGCAGCGGACTCACGCGTCCGTTGCTGACCGGTGAAAATCCGAAGGTGAATCCCTGGGCGGACGAGGACACGACGGCCAAGCTATTGTCCGCCGCCGGTTATCGCACGGCGCTCGCCGGCAAGTGGCATCTCGGCGAGATGGAGGGTACGCAGCCGCATCAGGTCGGTTACGATGAGTATTTTGGAATTCTCTCCGTGGTGTCGGAGATGTCGCAGGTGATTGATGGCAACCTCTACCCTGACTTGGTGAACAAACCGGCGCGCATGGCGGCGGTGAGCAAGCTCGTCCTGCCGGAAATCACGGCTGGCGAAAAGGGCAAGCCCACACACGTCGTGCAGCATCTCAAAACCACCGAGGAATTGGGCATGCTCGACCAGCAGTTCGCTGATTTCTCGGACAAATTCATCCGAAGCAGCGTGACACAGAAGAAGCCGTTCTATCTGGTTCATGCCTTCTCGCGTCTGCACAACGACAACTATCCCGCACCCGGCTACGCTGGCAAAAGCCCCGCCGCATTTCCTTACAAGGACGCGGTCGTGGAAGTGGATGACATCGTCGGTCGTTTGATGAAGACGCTCAAGGAAACCGGGCAGTTGGAAAACACGCTCGTGTTCTTCACGTCGGACAATGGTGCGAACGAAGATGTCTGGCCTGACACGGGCTATCAACCGTGGCGCGGCGGCAAGGGCACGACCTGGGAAGGCGGCGTGCGCGTTCCCGGTATCGCTTACTGGCCCGGGATGATCGCAGCCGGGCGCGAGAGCGATGGTCTCTTCGACATCACGGATCTCTTCAATACCTCACTTGCCGTTGCAGGGGAGACGAAGCGTATTGAAAAGACCCGGTACATTGATGGCATCGACCAATCCGGCTTTTTGCTGGCGGATGACGGCAAGTCCGCCCGCCAGACGGTTTTCTTCTATTCCGAAACCTCGCTCACGGCGATGCGCTGGCAGGAATATAAGATTCACCTCAAGGTCTTCCAGACGGATGTCGCGCGTCAGAACATTGACGAGTCCACCCTCGTGCCGACAGGCACGACACCGTGGGTGTTCAACCTCTACACCGATCCGAAGGAGCAACGGAGTTCCGGCCACCGCTACTTTGAATGGGGGTTGCCGCGAGTTGTTGGTTTCATCAAGGCTCACGCCGGAACTTACCAGAAGTATCCCATGAAGAACCTTGGACTCGATGTGCCGAGCTAAATTGGCGCGACGGAAGGCGCAGGGATAGCCTGAACTTGTCGAAGCGCATACCACCTTCGACAGGTTCAATACCCAAGGAGCACCCAAAGGGCATAAAGGCGAACAGAACTTATTGCCTCACAAGGCCGAAGCTAGAGGAATAAATTGATGCCGGTGTATTTATGCCTAAATAACTAAGAGGATAACCCATGAAAAAACCAATAATAACCCTGGCCCTTAGCTTGGCAATCGGCAATTTCCCAAATACAGCCGTGGCCGACAGCAAATATGAAACACCGCCAATGTTCCAGGCAGCCCGTATCTTGCCAGCAAATTTGCTAAAAAGCCCTTATCACAGTGTCGATAGTAAAGTCAGCAACGACGGCGTGTCGAATCATTACACTGTCAAATCGAAATTCGGCACGGTGGCGGCGGATTCCACTGCTGAACTGAAAATCCGCGTCGATGAAATGAAAGCGTTGTCCGCCATGGAACGGGTCAGTGAAAGCAAACAATTCACCCGCCAAGTTAAAGAAGGCGGGAAGGATGCCGTTGCCGGTGCAAAGGCATTGGTGACCAAGTCGGTCACAACCCTTAAGGGGGCGTTTGTCGGCATCGGCAAAATCGCAGAACGCGCCGGCGATGCCTTATTGGGCGACCCGCCAAGTGATGCCGAGGGCAACCGCTTTGAAAGCATGATCGGTTTTTCATCGACCAAACGGGATTACGCCGCTGAATTCCAGGTAGACCCGTACTCGACGAATCCGTTGTTGCAGAAACGCCTGGAAGAAATTGCTTGGTCCGGCTATAGCGGCAAAATAACAACAAGCGTTATTTCGGCATTGATCCCCGGCGGTATCGGCGCATTCGTCTCGACCGCCAAGACCAGTGACTGGCTGGAAGGCATCCCTGTGCAAACGCCGCCCTCGGAACTGCGTAAAATGAACCGGGAAAAACTCATGGCGATGGGGATTTCATCGGACATAATCGACTTATTCCTAGGCAATACCGTCTATACCCCGGTGCAGCAGACCAAGATCGTACAGGCTCTGGCGCGTATGGACAAGACGGCAGACCGCGTCCACTTTGTGAAATTTGCCGTGTTGGCTCGTACTGGCAACGCCGCTTTTTTCCGTGCGCGCCAAGCCGAGATGTATGCCAACCTCAGCAAAAATGCGATAAACGTGGAGCGTTTTGTAGGGGTCGGCAATAATGCTGCTGCACGTCTTTCTAACGGTGCTGTTGTTTTTTGCTTTCCTTTAGATTACTTGGCTTGGACGGAAGCCAATGCGAATTTGGCGGACGCGCTCAACCGTCAAGTGGATAGCTTACCTAAGGTTCAAGGCAAAGAAATCCGAATTGCAGGCGGCATCAGCGCGGCTGCACGAAGGGCACTCGAAAGCTTAGGCTGGAAAGTGGTGGATAACCAGAAAGGTTGAGATTTCAGTTGGTTATCCTTTATCTTAGAACGTGTTTTAGAAAGCTTCGACATAAAATCTAGGATGCCCTCAACGAAAGCAGTATCGGACAATAAAAATTAGAATGGCACTGAAGGAGTACATGGAAGCGTAACGCTAGTGGAGCGGTGTACGACGACCCCCGCGTAGCCGTAGGGGCCGGGCGTGTTGACGGAGTTGGAGCGCGAGCGGAAGCGTAGTCAACATGCAAGGCCATCCGACACGGCGTCAAGTCATTTGGGCAGTCGTGATGCACAGCGTACCGAAGGGGAGTTGTGCATCGTGACGAACCGAGGACGAACGCGGGCAGCCGAAGGCATTAATCGCCACGTGATTTTTCGCCGCTAAAATCGGATGGATCCCATTTTAGCTTTCGCGAAAAATAGTGGCGCGCTTACAATAAATCGTTAGTTTATATACCACTGATTTGCATCCTCATTATTCCTTGTTGGGTTCAAGGCAAGCCAATGCAGCCCACCGAAACCGGAGTTCCAGCGGTGAAGGAAATGATTTCCGCCCAAATAGAGCCAGGATTTGCAGCGACCGCGCCCAATCCATCGCCTCCCCCTGTTGCTGCCCCGAAAGAGATGGCATGGATACCCGGCGGCGAATTTTCCATGGGCGCAGCCGAACCCAAAGGCATCGACAACAATCGCGTCGGTATGCAAGCCACGCTGGATTCACGTCCGATACACCGGGTTTATGTTGACGGCTTCTGGATGGATCGCACGGAAGTCACTAACGCCCAATACGAACGCTTCGTAACGGCTTCAAAATATGTCACCGTTGCGGAAAAAGCGCCGAGCGCGGAAGAATTCCCCAACGCACCGGTCGATATGCTGGTGCCCGGTTCGGTCGTGTTTACCCCGCCGGACAAACCGGTACAGCTTAATGACCATTTTCAATGGTGGGCCTGGGTAAAAGATGCCGATTGGCGGCATCCCGAAGGCCCCAATAGCTCGATAAAGGAGCGCGATAACCATCCTGTAGTGCATGTTGCCTATCCCGATGCGGAAGCGTATTGCAAGTGGGCAGAAAAACGGCTGCCCACGGAAGCGGAATGGGAATTTGCGGCGCGCGGCGGGCTGGCCGGTAAGGCATATCCCTGGGGCGATGACTTTATGCTGGACGGAAAGCGGATGACCAACAGCTTCCAGGGCAGTTTCCCGAACCGCAACAGCAGCGAAGACGGCTATTTATCCACAGCGCCCATCGCCCAGTTCCCGCCCAATGGTTATGGCTTGTACGATGTGGCCGGAAATGTTTGGGAATGGACGAGCGATTGGTACCGCCCGGATTATTATGGTCAGCTTGCCCAAGCGGGAGGCATCGCCAAAAACCCCACGGGGCCGGAAAGCGCGTGGGATCCTGATGAACCGGGGCAAGCGAAAAAAGCCCATCGCGGCGGTTCGTTCTTATGCACGGAACAATATTGTTCACGCTATGGCGTAGGGACACGGGGCAAAGGCGAAATCAATACCGGTACGAACCATTTGGGATTCCGCTGCGTGAAGCCTATTAAATAACACGACTATATACAAGTTGCAGGTTGTGAAGGGTTTATTCAGCCAAAACTTTGAAATTACAGCACATTGGTTTAACAAACCTGTGCTTTGTATATAGCCATGTTAAATAAAAACCTGTAAGGAGGAGGGATGGCACACCCACCCAGCCTTTCAGTATTGGCAGGATAGCGGCAAGTATTACAAAACAATCACTGTTCTTTAAGGGGCAAAATTATGAAGATTAAACATGTGAAATGGCTGTTTTTGGCCACACACTATTGACGTTTTCTGTTTGCTTTGGCGGCATGCTCCATGTTGAACCTCCCCAGGCCTTCGGACGTGGGGCGGACAAAGTTAACGCATTTTGGCAATCGGGTTAGCTCATAAAAGCAATCATTCGACCGTCTGGTTTGGAGAAGGTTGATCCAGGACTGCGAACTACCGTTTTGGGTCGAATGCCACTTCCACTTAGAATAGAACTTGATTTTGCTGAGCGTCCGGTATGGAGAACCTGAATTCATTCGATTAATTACGAGCTATGAGCGATATGTGAGTTGATTTAGGTTATCCAATAGAGTAGGATTTAATCCTATTATTTAGGCAGATAACACTTATGCGCACCACAAAACAACTGAGCATCATTCTTCCTACAGAAATGGCCGATGTTATAAAAGCCAAGGTCGCCACTGGAGAATATGCAACAGAAAGTGAAGTGATTCGGGATGGATTACGGGTACTTATGGCTCGTGACCGAGCAGTAGAGAATTGGCTGTTGGAACAAGTCGTACCAGCCTATGATGCCCTGAAAGCCGATCCCACAAGGGCTGTCTCAGTGGAACAGGTTCGAGCTAGACTTGCTGCTGAACATAAGGCTGCCACCACCAAAAAAGTTTGAAAACATACACGGTCATTTTCTCGCCAGAGGCAGAAGAACAACTGGCATCGCTTTATCGGTATCTCGCTTTTGAAGCATCACCAAAGATTGCAGAAAAGTATACCGATGCCGTTGTTAGCTATTGTGAAAGATTAACAACATTTCCTCATCGTGGAAACTGCCGGGATGAAATACGTCCTGGACTTCGGATAACAAATTACAAAAGACGAACCGCGATTGCTTTTGAAGTAGGTGAAGAATTTGTATCAATTATCGGAATCTTTCATGGAGGCCAAGACTATGAAACGATTCTTCAGTCAGAAAACAATGATTAGTCAAAATGATAATAAATCAATAGTATCAATTACATATATAAGATACCTGGGCTTCTCCAAAGGAGACTGTGGCTCATATCAACCACTTTGGTAAGATCGGCCAGGTGCAGCCCATCAGGCCAGATATTTACGCCCCACCCAAATGCACAAAGCAGTCGTTCAGGACTGGGAATTGACTAAAATCAAACTGAACCCAGCGCGATAATTCAACACTAACCCCTTTTTCGAGGTTGATATAGTGTCAAGGCCATCATTCATTGAAGGAGTACATGGAAGCGTAACGCTAGTGGAGCGGTGTACGACGACCCCCGCGTAGCCGTAGGGGCCGGGCGTGTTGACGGAGTTGGAGCGCGAGCGGAAGCGTAGTCAACATGCAAGGCC
>JABFSV010000282.1 GCA_013140405.1 Methyloglobulus sp.
GGCTCTGACAGCCCCGGCAATAAGACTGAACAATCTAGTTTGACCTCAATAAATCTTTTTTTAAGGGGTATATATTCAACCGTAAGAACCTTTTCCGC
Source organism: Methyloglobulus sp. (assembly GCA_013140405.1). Lineage (GTDB taxonomy): Bacteria > Pseudomonadota > Gammaproteobacteria > Methylococcales > Methylomonadaceae > Methyloglobulus. Next base: position 99 of record JABFSV010000282.1, read on the forward strand.
AATAATTGAATTCTTGACAAACCCACCACTAAAACCCGTGAGGTTATCAGCTATTGAGTTAGAAGTTGGCTCAAAACTAAACAGATACGTAGATTTAACTAAAACGTCCGATTCATGCACCTCCAACTCCCCGTCTCTTACAGAAGTAACTGTGAGATTTCCTTCTACAGTACTTGATCTCTCAACTTTTGGATAGAACACCTTATTTCCAGTATATGATTCCTTACATTGATTTAGTGAAGTGGAGGTGAGAGAACAACTACCGTCAAAACACTGAAGGTGAAGAATGTGATACCAGTCCGTAGCAATTATTCCGTTTTCTTTTTGTTGAACGGTCACTTGTAAATTTACGTTTGGAATAGATGGCTTTTGAGCGGCTATAACTTGGCAAGTCCATAAAACACCAATAGTTAATATTGAGAGCAAACGCATTCAATCCCCCTGGATGCCTAACGTTATATATACGACATAGAATGTAATGAAAAATATGATTTTTTCGTATATTCCATAACCACTGCCAGTTGTTGATTAATAAAAGGATTATAGATTAATAGATCGTAACGGACAAACAAATGCGACAATACTACCATTCCCAACAAGGTTTGATAAAGTCCGTTTGATTTTGATACAGAATGAAACAGTCTATAGGATGTGCCGAGGAACGAGGCGCATCGTTCGCGACAGATGCGCTTCACGATGTTCAGCTTATTCTATAACTCATCAATACTTTACTTTAAGGATGAGTTTTCTAAATCTGCGATTGCAGATAATTATGAATCCCCACTTTTTCAATTAATTCAAGCTGGGTTTCCAGCCAGTCGATATGTTCTTCTTCAGAATCCAGGATATGGGTAAATAATTCACGGGTGACGAAATCGCTGATTGTTTCGCAATAGGCAATGGCTTCTTTGAGCAAAGGTACGGCAAGGTGTTCAAGTTTTAAATCACATTGAAGCATTTCCAGCGGATTTTCACCTATCATCACTTTGCCGATATTTTGCAGATTGGGCAGGCCTTCAAGGAAAAGTATGCGTTCGATGAGCGTGTCGGCATGCTTCATCTCGTCAATCGACTCGTGATACTCTTTTTCATTCAGCTTATGGAAGCCCCAGTTTTTATACATTCTGGCATGGAGAAAATACTGGTTGATCGCTGTGAGTTCATTTTCCAGCGCTTTATTAAGGTATTCAATGACTTTGGTATCGCCTTTCATAGTAGTTACTCTTTGTTAAGGGTTAATAAATCGAAATAGGAGCAACGTGTTAGTGCTATACGTCGACAAGCTAAATTAGTTTGATACACAGCCTAAAGGAAAACACGAATGTGGCGATGTGTCCATGATATTCAATTGTTTCTCGCTGTATTGAGCTTGTTTATGGTCAAACAAGCTGTCTAAAGCTACATCATTAGCTTGATGGATTGGGCAAGATGCTTTTTGAATGGAAATCAACTTTTGCTCAAGCAAGGCGTTAACTTCTTGATTGCACTTTCCGCAATCTTTGCCTAAACCGCCAAAACAATGTGTCAGTTTCTTGCGCGTACACATGCCTTGCTCAATAGCAGTCCTTATCTGCGAGTCGGTGACAGCTTTACAAACGCATATGTACATCGTTACCTTTATATCTTTATTGTAAAATTGAAAATACTTAGCGTCTTCGCCGTTGTACGGTTTGGGGATCGACCGTAATTTGGCGATAAATTTCTACCCGGTCACCATCCTTAACGGGGGTGTCCAGTGCTGCTATTTTCCCGAAGATTCCGACTTTCTGGCTGGTAAGGTTGATTTCAGGATATAACTTTAGTAGCCCGGATAAATTAATGGTTTCTTCAATGGTACAGTGATCCGGTACTTCCAGGCGCATCCATAATTGTCTATCGCTTTCTCCGTAACAAACTCCGACGTTCATATTGGCTCCTTGTTTTATTCCTCTGTGGCTAAGGTGGGGATAGTTGTTTCTGTAGTGGTTGCTGATTTTATCTGTGCGATCTTTTGGTCAATAATGCGTTTACCGACAATCAAAAAAGCCAACATAATAAATCCGCCCGGTGGCAACGCCATTAATAAAAAGCCTTTGTAATTGGGGATAACGGTAACCTCCAAAAACCTGAATGATTCACCCAGCAATAATGATGCGTTGGCGAATAACGTACCTGTCGCGCTAACTTCCCGTGCCGCGCCAAGTGCGACCAGCACGATAGTAAAACCGATGCCCATCATCAAGCCATCCCATAAAGATTCTTTAACGGGTTGCTTGGAAGCAAAGGCTTCAGCCCGGCCTAATAAGGCGCAATTAGTGACGATTAGCGCGATAAATAAACCTAGCACTTTATAAAGTTCGTGTGCCCAGGCATTCATAATAATATCAACAAGCGTCACAAGCGTGGCGATGAGTAGGACGAAAATCGGGATGCGGATTTCATTCGGGATTAAATGCCGTGTCAGTGAAATTAGGCCATTGGATGCGGTAATAACGACTAAGGTAGCCAAGCCCATACCCAAGCCATTGGTTGCCGTTCCGGTCACTGCCAGTAAAGGGCAAAGTGCCAGATTTTGCCCGAATACGATGTTATTGTTCCAGATGCCGTCAGCAGCGATTTTTCGATAGGTTTCTGATAAGAACATGGCCTTTACCTTTACGGGTTAATTAGCTGGGCTTGATTCGCCTTGAATAATTGCAAGCCTCGATTAATGGCTTGTATCGATTTTCGTGGCGTAATGGTTGCACCGGAAAATTGGTCGAATTCGCCGCCATCTTTTTTGACCGCCCATTGTGCTGGGGTTAAATTGTCTAAAGATCGACCAACAAAATTTAGTATCCAGTTAGATTTCGATACTTCAATTTTGTCGCCAAGCCCAGGGGTTTCTTTATGGCTAAGCACCCGAACACCTAAAATTTTGCCATCTCGGTCAATGCCCATAATCATGTTGATAGCACCGGAATAACCGTCTGGCGCGGTAAATTTATAACTTACCGCCGTGACGCTACCGGATAT
>JABFSV010000160.1 GCA_013140405.1 Methyloglobulus sp.
GTAATGGTTTTACTTTCGACATCGACCAGTTCCGTAAAGGCAATTTGTTAAGAGGTTTGGACGATATAGGCTTGACGCTGAAACATGTCGATAAGATCAGTGCTTATGAAGAAAGGCATAAAAAAACTTTTCCTTGGCTGTGGCAATCAGTATAAAAAGTGTAGGTTGGGTTACGGCGGACGGACAAATCCACTATTATTTTGACGTTAGTTGTTTTGTGCGCCTAACCCAACCTACGGCATTTTGTTAGTTAGTCATAATGAAGGAAATAATATGACCAAAGAGAAGTTTATGTTCAAGTGTGATGTATGCCGGCAGCAATACCAGAATGGGCCGCACAGATATGAGGGGCATCGATTAAAGTTGTATGGTGATATTATTTGCTGTGATTCGTGCTGGAATAGTAACTTGGATGGCTGGGTACCACACTTTGAACCCATTTTGCTTGAACATCTCAAACAAAAAGGGCTATCTGTACCAGAAAGGAATGCAAATGAACGGTTACCAAGAAACTGGCAAAATCAATAAGATTCCGGTTTTTTCGCAGAGCTGAATTAATAAAGCAGAATAGATGGAGAATTAAACATAATGATTAAAGCGGAAATAACCCAATATGGGCAACAAGCTCGTGTTGGTGACCCTTTAGAAAAGCACGAAATTTTTGACAATTCTATAAATACAATCAGTGTTCAAAACAATTTACTAATTGTAAATTCTGAAAAATGGGGAGTTGACGGATCGGATGAAATTATTAATCCAGAAAAAAATGAATTTATATGTACAATTTTTTTTAAACTATCGCCGGAACTATTAAAAGAGCTTAAATTGTTAGTAGCGGTAATTGAAACAGAATTAACGCCGGATTAGTAGGCAGATACCATCTCTCCAAATCAAACGTAAGTGATTAAGAGCTATAGGATGTACTGAACGAAAGGCCATAAGTTGTGCATAGGATGCTGCCGAGGAACGAGGCGCATCGTTCGAGACTTAGCCAAGGTGGAATCAATCATGAATATTAAAAACGGAAACCTATAAGCCATATTAACCTTGCCTATGAGTTATAAATGGGATGATAACAAGGCGGCAACCAATCTTTCCAAACACGGTGTTGCTTTTGATGAGGCGATAACAGTTTTTGATGATCCGCTTTATGTGGATTTTTATGATCCCGACCATTCCATCGACGAATACCGTTTTATTATTTTAGGTCAATCGGTTAAAGGAAGATTATTATTCGTTTCGTATATGGAACGAAATAATACCATCCGAATCATTAGCGCGAGAGAAGCCACTTTATCGGAGCGAAAAGCCTATGAACAATGAATCCACTGACGAATTAAGGTCGGAATACGATGTACGGTCGCTGCAAGTAAGAAAATTAGGCCAAGGCCGTAAACGCTTTGGCGATACAGTTCGTTTAGAACCGGATGTGGTCAAAGCCTTTCCCGATGCTGAAGCAGTCAATGCAGCACTGCGTTATTTAATTGAAATTGCAGAGCATTCTGCTAACTTAACTCACCGTTCGGGAAACGTGCGCTAAAGAGGGAATCAATAATGAATATTGAAAACCGAATTACCTACAATCCCTTGCAATGCGGTGGTAAGCCTTGTGTTCGCGGTATGCGGATAAGGGTTGCGGACATTTTGCAAATGCTAGGGGAAGGGGTCAGCGTTGAGGAAATCTTGCAGGATTTTCCCGACCTTGAACAAGATGATATTCGTGCTTGTTTGCTATATGCGGCTCGTCGAGCCAACCTTGAACGGCTGGTTGCGTGATCTATTGGATCGACGCGCAGCTTCCGCCGCTGTTGGCAAGTTGGTTGAGTGAAACATTTGATGTTGAAGCCTATGCCTTACGGGATTTACAATTGCGGGATGCTGAGGATTTGCAAATTTTTCAAGCCGCTCGGCAAATAAATGCAGTTATTATCAGCAAAGACAGTGATTTCGTGGAATTGGTTTTGCGTATGGGAACACCGCCGCAATTACTTTGGCTAACGTGCGGCAATGTAACGAATAAGCGTTTGCAAGCGTTGTTTGTCCAGTTATTTCCTCGTGCCCAAGAATTGTTGTCAAAAGGCGAAGCCGTCGTTGAGATTGCTGATATTAAAAATTAAAAACCGTACATTTTGTTATAAATCAACTGACTTGCAATGACCAGAACCATCCAACTCATGGACACCACCCTGCGTGACGGCGAACAGACGCAGGGGGTGTCGTTTACGCCTGCCGAAAAAGTCAGCATCGCCAAAGCCTTGTTGCAATCGTTGCGGGTTGACCGTATCGAAGTCGCTTCGGCACGGGTGTCGCAAGGCGAGAAAGAAGCGGTGAAAAGTATTAACGATTGGGCAAAGCATGAAGGCTTCGACGGTCGCATTGAAGTCTTGGGTTTTGTCGATCATACCAAAAGCGTTGATTGGATTCTGGAAACGGGTGGCAAGGTTATCAACTTGCTGACTAAAGGCAGTGAAAAACATTGCCGTGAACAACTCGGCAAAACGCTCGACCAGCATACCAACGACATTCTCCAAACCATCCGTTATGCACTTGAAAAAGGGCTAAAGGTAAATGTGTACCTGGAAGACTGGTCTAACGGTTATCACGATAAACCCGCTTATGTCTATGAATTGGTAGACAACTTGCGTCATGCCGGCATCGACCATTTCATGTTGCCCGACACGCTGGGTGTGTTGTCGCCGGAAGAGGTGTTTACCAGCCTCAGCGATATGTGCAGCCGTTATCCCGAATTGCAATTCGATTTCCACCCCCATAACGATTATGGATTGGCGACGGCAAATGTGATGGCGGCGGTACGTGCAGGAGTCAACTCCATCCATTGTACGATCAATTGCCTGGGCGAACGCGCAGGCAACGCTTCCCTGGCTGAAGTTGCGGTAGTTTTGCGCGATAAGATGCACCTACAGCTTGCCATCGACGAAAGCCATATCGTGGCGATCAGCAATATGGTGGAAACCTTCTCTGGCAAGCGCGTTGCTGCCAATGCGCCGATTATCGGCGCGGACGTGTTCACCCAGACGGCAGGTATTCATGCCGATGGCGACCAGAAAGGCGGATTGTACAAGACCAA
>JABFSV010000512.1 GCA_013140405.1 Methyloglobulus sp.
CTGCGTAGGTTGTGGCAATTTCGGCATGCCCCATATTACCGTGTTTAACAGCTTCTTCTAAATCGGTCACCGCATTATCTGTATGTGATTTTGCTACGCCCTTAGCAACCAAAGCACCGGCCATAGTATGTTCCAAGGCAGGTGTGGCGTGTTCCACCAGAACTGAAGCATGCCCAGCCTTACCATGCTCAACCGCTGCCGTGGCATGTTTAATAGCTTCATCGAGATGCGGTTCAGCGAAAGCGCTCATACTCAAGAACAATAAAGCACTCGCAGATACAATTTTTAATGTTTTCATAATTATCCCCTCTCAGTTAATGAATGTTCCCATCGATACCGATTTATTTGCAATGTTTCACTTTTACTTATCGAAAAACTTGAAACTTTTACATAGGCATCAATTCGGTTGGTAAAGGTTAAAAAAGCAATACTAACGGCCTAGCTTCACGTATCGCCGAAAATACGACCTGCGAAATACTATTTCGTTCACTTACTAACAAATTTAAAATTGTTCTAAGGGATTCAATTTCAAGCCAGACCCTGTGATTGACGGTAGAACCGTTTGATAAAGGTATGACTGGACACTAAAGTTTTTCATTTCTATTGAAATGCAATACATGCTTAAGTTTTGTATCGCTAACTGCTTAGTCCCACAATCTTATAAAGATGATGAGCGTTGCAAAAATCAGGCGTGGTTACGGTTCATTAAAACGCTCCTTAGCATAGACGCTAACGTACATTTTCGTACCTTGGACTTCAAACCCCATATACAAGTTGCAGGTTGTGAAGGATTTATTCAGCCAAAACTTTCAAATTACAGTACATTGGTTTAACAAACCTGTGCTTTGTATATAACCATGTACAATTATGTACCATTTCTAGGGCTAATCTTTTCAGTGTAGTTTTGCCAGAAATACAGGATCGATTCGACAACCGCCAACTTCAGGATGATCTATAACATCTTGTTCAAAATCCCGGAAAGTGGGCGATTGGAATGCAATGCGGTTGATTTTTCCGCCTGAAAATTCAAACTCCAATGCGCCGCCATTCGGTCGAGGACTTCCTTCACGTGTCGTGAATAATAAAATACCTGTAGTGACAACTGGTTTGTTGAGTTGCTCGGGAATCAGCCGCGCACAGCTTAGTTCTTGAATCATTAAGCCCGAAAGCACTTGTACCAACTGTTGGGCATTAATAATCAAACCTTCGCCGGGAATAGGCGTTAATGGAGTTGTCGTCGATGTTGTGACAGTGGATGTACTCGAGTCTGTTGTTGCGGGCGTAACAGATGCGGGCTGCAATAATTTTTCCAAACCAAAATTGCCTAAGTGATTTTGAACCAACACGCTACCATCCCCGTTTTTTACAGTATTTAGCAATGGAAAAATCTGGCTTTCCATTTCCGTTTTATTGGGGTTTTTAATCACGGCAACCAGCTGCCGTTCAATCGATTTAAGCGGCATAAAAAACTGTTCTTTTTTCTGGCTGGAATCACCCATTTGCGTCCAATCGGAATCTGTGTTGACGGTTAGTCCCATTGCTTTCATGACCGAATAATCATCGGCAACAAGGCAATTATCGAAATTTTTGCTGCGGTAGTTTTTCAGGGTTTTCGCGCTTATTTCTTCACTTTGAACTTTGCTTGGCGAAATATTGTAGTTTTTCCAGTCGGCATTATTTGCCAGAAAATAATAAATAAAAGCATTACGGTCAAACTTGTTGAAACCGAGGTCTTTCATGACCAGCTTCAACTTGCGGCAATTGGTTTGTACTTCATCGTAGCTTTTCCAATCCGGAGTTAAATTAGGTTTTTCAGGATGTTTAGATTGCTCGATAAGTTGTTGCAAATTGATGTCGCCGGTCGCTGATTTTACAGGCGTATAACTGATTTCTGTGAGAGATAGATCGCGCGCATCCGGGATGCCGTCCGCTTTAGTTTTTAACAATAAAGACGGGGTTAACTCAGGATATATTCTTAATTCTCCCACGGGCTTGGTATCTGTGCTCAGGATATTAATACCGCCTTCTGCAACGGCATAAACCTTAAATACGGTTTCATTTAATGTGCCGTCCTTATCCGTGTATTTGACAAAGGCAGGTAAAGAATGAGATTCCGTACTTTGGTTGGCTGAAGGTACGGGTGGAGGCGCAACCTGAGTTTGCGGATTGTTGGCTAGCCATTGTCCGGCAAACTGCCCCAAGACGGCAACGCCCATACCGACACCGGTAAAGGCTAATAAACTGCTGGCTGCGGTCGTCTTATTAACGATTCCAGCAACATCTACATTACTATTCGCACTGGAATATACGCTATAGTCCACCAGGGTTTCTTTACCTGCGTCCAGGCGCATCCAGGGTGTTAAATTTTGCTTTTTTGCATCGAATTTAAAATTGCAATTTCCTGAGCCTGCTTGATAAGTATATCCAGCGGCTTCGTTATTAAATTTGAGCCTGCTATTACGCACACTAAAAATAAGGGCAGACGACAGATCGCTTTTCTTAAAATTAGGAGATAGGCTGTCACAGCCGCTTTTTAAAGCATTCTCGCCCTTATAATCAAACTCGGAAATTAGGCGGACGTAGTAATCGTCGCCATCAATCGATTGAAAACCCGGCAATGCCTGAAATGGATGCGCTTTAGTTGATTGGGCGGATTTAGGATCGCTGGAATCGGCGGTTGGATAATCAACCGTAACTTGCCGGGTTTGAGTGCATCCTGATAACGCCACACTGACTAATAAACCGAATTTCAAAGAGGGGCTGTAACGAATCGACATGTTTTAAACCTGAGTCATTAGAATCGAATGGAGTGAGAGAAACTATTCAAACACTTGTAAATTCACTATTGCGTTTGAGCACATATTATTAAAAAATATGTTTAAGGAAGCTTTGAACAAGTCCTTCGACAAGCTCATGACGAACGGCAAGCAGTTGATTTCGTTCGTGGTGAGTCTGTTGAACCATGAATGAAATCAGCTTGTTCAGAGATTCCTTAAGGTGTTTAGCGTTGTTATAGTTCTAAACATAGCTAGATTAATAGCTGGCATTATAAGGCTCATTTACCTATGCCACCAACCTTTGAGA
>JABFSV010000371.1 GCA_013140405.1 Methyloglobulus sp.
CCGAGTCAGTTGCTTGACCAAACTCCTCGAGAAATTGCCGCATCCTTACTGCAACCCATTCTGTGTACTTATTCCCATGCTTTCTTTCGATATGACTATCGGGATATTGGCTTAGCAATTCCGCATAAACGAATACTGCCGCCCAACTTCTGTCGCTCCATTGACTTAGCCTCGCATTGTACCTTAAAACGGCGAAATCGAAAATATCTTTGTAACCGCTGGCATATTGCAGCGCTATCCGGTCTTTGTCAGCGGCTATTTTCATCGCTTGAGTGAGCGTGACCGAAGCCGGATTATGCACATCTTGTTCGTCGGATTCACCCAACCCACCAGGTGCTGCCAAAGCTATCGCCTTAAAGGTCCAGTCAGCATCAGTTATGGTTGTCGCGCTAAGAACTTGGCTTAACGCTTCCCGTAACGTCACATCAGCAGTAACACGAGTAGCGGCCTGAATTAGCGGGGCGCAAAGCAAAATAATGCCCAAATTAGTGTTGCAACCCACAGCGTCACGTGTGACCTTGACAGCATAATATATCTTTTCGCCCAGGCTATAACTTGGATTACAAAGTGGTTGGGAACTCACCTTAGCGCTGATAAGAAAATCGTTTACCGACATGCCGTGACCATCGGCATAAACACTGACATTACCAGGCTTGAAGGCTTGCAATTCGATTTCACACGCTTGCAGATAAAGCTCGGCTAATTGTTGCGAAGTAATCATGAAACCGCAGCTATGGATTCTGGGAAACCTGGTTTGATGTGGCGATTAACCAAGTCTTCTGCCAACAATGCAGCAATGCTAGTGTGGACGACGCTCTCCAGGCCCTTCCAGGCGGGAATGCTGTTCACTTCTATCACCGTATATTGTCCTGCCTTGTCCTGGATGATGTCCACACCTGCGTAATCCATCGCCAACGCCTTAGCGGCATTCACGGCGATATCGGCAATCGCCGGATCTAAGTCGATGGCTTCACAAGCAGCGCCGCGTGCGACATTATTCAGCCAAGATTTGCCCCGCCGTCGCATGATGGCAACAGCACGGTTATTTATCACAAAAACACGGTAATCCGAAAAACCTTCGCCGGAACAATGCACAAAACGCTGAAAATAATACACACCATTACTGGCAACCAACCAAAATAAGTCAGTCATTTTTTCGATACGGCGAATGCCCTCACCTTGAGAACCAAACAACGGTTTGGTGATGAGATAATGGCCTTTTTTTAATTCATTTTCGGCAATATTGATGGCATCGGCACGGTTTCTTAATACCCACGTCAACGGCGTAGGCAGACCTGCCCGATGCAATAGAAAACTGGTCATGGCTTTATCGACGCTGCGTTCTATTGCATGTCCATCGTTGTAAACCGGAACACTCAATAGCTTTAAGGCATGGAGAATATCCAGATACAAGACAACTTCTTCCAGTGATCCGCCCGGAACACCGCGCACAAACACCGCATCAGGAAGTTCATGTTCAAAACCAGGAATAATGACCGGAATTTTCCCAGGTTCAATACTCAAGCGGCATTCGGTCAACGAAAGAGTGTGGCAGCGATAACCTAAACGGGCAAAAGCCTGGCACAGCTCTTTTCCATGCCAGCCGGGATCATCGGTAAAAATAACAATACGCCCCACAATCAGCCTTATTCTTTGGAGTAGAAATTCATATCGACACGCCAAATCGGCGCAGTAACGGGATCATCAACAAATAACACAAAATGGTCGCGGCACTAGCCAGACCTAAACTGAGCCAAAACGCCATTCCGTGCCGAAGCAGCACAGGTAATAACAAAAACAACACCAGAGAGGGCATTACCAACCAAAATATTTGGCTCGATAATTCAGCAATTTGGGCTATTTGGGCGCCTTCAATACGCAACCAGATGATTGCCAGCAACGATGTAAGCGGTAGTGAAGCAAGCAGCGCAGCAAACACACTGTTTCGCTTGGCAATTTCCGAAACTGCCACAATAACAAGCGCAGAAATGGCAATTTTACCGAGGTAATACCACATTGTTCGCCCTGTGTTTTCTGGCTATGCCCCAAACGATAAATCTAATAAAGCATCATCCAGTTTGCCAGCGCGGAAACTATTGCCTGATTCTACCGCAGTCACTATAACCATGGCAGGGCTGAACAACATGGCATCAATCTTGAAGAAATCGTATTCGTATTGCTTGAAAATATCGGCAAACGGCTTGCCATAATCTTTTGAAGTCGAACTGGGCAAGTCATTTGCCAGCTTTTGCGCCGCTTCATCAGTGCCTTTCACAAAAATATGCACTTGCCCAGCAAACAAGATGGCATCATTAGTACGGCCCATGGCTTTAACAAATTTGGGGTGCGGTGGGCAAATGGGCGCACTGCCGCTGCCGTCGATGATATTTTCCAACGGAAAATGCAGTGCATGAGCCTTGTGCATGGCAACTTCGAGCACCCTTGACACCACCTGCACACAACCCGCCAAACTACTAGTAGGTGTCACGATAATGGTCAGCTTGGCAGGTTTAATATTACATGCCGCAGCCACTTTTTCGATAATCTCTAGGGGTGGTATAGCATCATTTTCAATCACAAGTGCGGCGGTATCGTTGGCATCTTGATAAGCCAATTCCTTATACAACTCTTCGACCGGTTCTTTTTTGCCTTCTTTCAGCTTGGTTGCCATAGCACGGGCAGGGCCAGAACCCAGCGCGTAATATTTCTCATGCGACAAACTCCAACCCGCGTACTGGCTACCCAGGCAACTCAGCACTGGATTGCTGGAATAGACATTTACCGACAGCGGCCAATTCGCCGTATAAGCACGTTGGCTAATCGAGACTTTTCCCAAGCCACCCATGCAAATTTCGGCGACAATGCGACCTGCCTCAAGTCCGCCCGGCACTTTTATCCCAGCATCAATAATGGTGCAACCGTTCTTCAATTGCTCAACGCCTATCCGCAAAGCGCCCGCATTATCAATGAGATATTGTACTAAAGGTTGGGTTAATTTATTGACGCTGGCGCTATATTCCATGAGTTTGAAACCTGTCGTGTGGTAAGTGATGAGTTCTTGCTTGTTTTTTAACTGCTCAA
>JABFSV010000147.1 GCA_013140405.1 Methyloglobulus sp.
CCCGCATTATCAATGAGATATTGTACTAAAGGTTGGGTTAATTTATTGACGCTGGCGCTATATTCCATGAGTTTGAAACCTGTCGTGTGGTAAGTGATGAGTTCTTGCTTGTTTTTTAACTGCTCAAGAACCTGTTGCGGCTCTTTTTCGTGCGTAATCATACTGCAAATCGGCTGGCCCGTGCTAATAATGCTACCCGCATTGGGCATATCCATGACACCATCAGGCCATTCAAAACCATCAGGAATTAAGGTGTCCCGCTGTGCATAGACAATCTGATAAGCAGTGAAACCTGCCTGCACTGGCTTGTAGTCAAGCAATTCCCCCTGACACGCCTTGATATGCCGAGCAAACAAATCGGCATCGTACAACTGCATACTGGCAGGTGGCCTGGGATTGATTTCCAGCACGTAACTTGTTTGCCCATGCTGGATAAAATCCAGGGAATTTAAGCCTTTGAGGGATAATTCAGCAACTAGCTTATCCACCCAATCGCTTATTTGGTTTTTTTGCTCAAGCGATAATTCAGTGCTATTGATGATTCCTGAAAAAATGAATTCATCCTTATCATTTAATGGGGTAGTCCATTGCCTATTAAAACCTATGATTTGACTGCGTATGCCGTCAGCCAAAAACAACACCGAATGCGGCACACCTTCTTGATATTTTTGCCAATAAGTGGACGGTTCGGCAGCTTCCCCAGTTCGGCACCTTCTTATCCCAACCCCGCCCTGCCCGTGCATGGGTTTAATAAGCAAATCCGTAACGTCATGACCTGGATTATGGAATGCAACATCAGGATATGGAATGGCTAATGCGTTAAGTAATGAGAAAAATGCCGCTTTATCGTGCAGCTTTGCAAACACGCCAGCTTGATTTCCCAGCAACGTTAGACGGTCTCCCATGCTTTTCAAGCTATCTGGTTGTTGTTCAAAGCCGCAACCATAAACCACGCATGTTACCGGATAGTGATTAACGAAATAATCAAGCGCTGGCATTAGATGTTTTTCAGCCAGTGAATGTATTTGTTGAGTTTCTTCCGCATACCAGCACGTATCTTGATCTCCGTAAAGATCAATGGCTAACGGCTTAAACCCTGCTTGTTGGGCTGCTCGTACAAGCATTCGGGCGGATTTTGCCACCACAAGAATGTACTTGGTTTCATGAACGCCGCAGGTTGTCAGGTCGTCTCCAGACATATCAGCACATGGCACACATTTTTTAAAAAATTAGACAAAATCGTCATTTTTAACAATTAACCTTAAAAACCCGCAAGCAAATTTTATGATTGATACTATAATTGGTCTTAAAATTACATTAAGCCGCACACGAAGCGCATCTACACTATTTAGGATTTGAAGGACAATGGCAAACGACCATAAAGAAAAAATGAACCAGCAGCTGGATGCCCAGATTCTGGAGCTGGAACAACGGTTCAATCAATTCCTTAAAGAGCTGGAAGATGATTTTGATTTCGTGCCTTCAGCAATATCCAATAAAAATCAAAAAGATAATCGTGATGACTACTACCCTGAATTCGATGATCGGCTCGCCAAGATCGAGAAGAAGTATGCCACCGTCGACAGGAAATACACCATTGTACTTGTACTGACAACTCTCTTGATGCTTAGCGTACTCGGTTACTTGGGTTACGTGCTTTTCGGTAAGTAAGCACCAAAACTTACATTCCTTCCCAAGGCTTGTACAAACCCTCAACGTTTACTCCAAACATATCCAACACCCTACCCACGGTTTCGTTGACCATCGCCAACATTGAGTCGGATTTGCTGTAGAACGCTGGCATCGGTGGAAAAACAATACCGCCCGCTTCCGCCACCACTGCCATATTCCTGATATGGATTAAGTTTAAAGGGGTTTCCCTGGGCATCAGCACCAATCGGCGACGTTCTTTGAGCACCACATCGGCGGCACGGGAAATCAGGTTATCGCCAAAACCGTGGGCAACCGCCGCCAGTGTTTTCATGGAACATGGCGCGACAATCATACCTTCGGTCTTAAAGCCGCCACTGGCAATGCTGGCTGCGATGTCGTTAATCCCGTGCGTCACATCCGCCAGTTCAGACATTTCTGAGCGTTTCATGTCCATCTCGTACTTTAAGTTGACGACACCCGCAGAAGAAATAACAAAATGCGTTTCCCACTCCTCTTGCTCCCGTAACACCTGTAACATCCTGACACCATAAATGGCTCCAGTTGCGCCTGTCATGGCGATAATCAAGCGTTTTTTTTGCATTATTTGAGCAAGATAGAAAATTTATCAGTTGCAGAAACCAGGGCATCTATCATCTCTTCGTGCTGGGCAACATGTCCGGCATTAGGCAAGACGATATAGTCTGCATTGGGCATTGCTTGGTGCAGACGCAAACCTGACTCCATAGGACAAACTAAATCATAACGTCCATGAATAATCGTGGTCGGAATATTTTGCAATAAGCCGCAATTCTCAAGAATCTGGTTATCCTCAATAAAATAATGATGAACAGCATAATGGATTTCCATGCGAACCTGCTTGATCGCGCCCTCCGAAACAGTTTCATTCGGGTTCTGTGGCTGAAACGCTTTGCCCATAGCAAGCTGCCCGTTCCAGGCTTGCCATTCTTTTGCAACCCGCGCGTTTATGTTTTGGCATTCACCGTTAATAGCATCCCATAAGCCCTGAACTAGGTTGGTTCGAACATCCACCGGAACACAATCAACCAGGCGTTGCCATTGTTCGGGATAAATCCGGTTTGAACCCAATGCGATAAACCAATCCATATCCTGCTGTCGCGCTAGAAATACACCACGAATAATCATGCCCAGCACCTTGTCATGATACTGTTGGGCATATAGCAAGGTCAACGTGCCGCCCCAGGAACCACCAAATACCAGCCATTTTTTAATCCCCAGATGCGTCCGAATACGCTCCATGTCGTCGATCAAATCCTGCGTGGTATTGTTTTCCAGCTCACCAAACGGCAACGACTGCCCACAACCACGTTGGTCGAACAGTATAATCTGATAATGCTCAGGATTAAAAAACCGCCGATGGTCGGGTT
>JABFSV010000180.1 GCA_013140405.1 Methyloglobulus sp.
TCTATTGTCGGCACTTCTACCACAAGAGTGCCTTTGGGCTTTAACAAAGAATGGAGCTTGGTCAAAACGTCGCAAGGGTGTTCGGTATGCTCAAGCACATGCCAGATCGTAATCAGGTCGAACGATTCATCAGGTTGCTGGATGTCCTGGATGAAACCGACTTGCACTTTCAAGCCGTATGCCTGTTTTGAATATTCTGCATAGCCTTTATTCGGCTCTATCCCGTTGACATCATGGCCCAAGGATTGCAGCAGGTAAGCAAATTCGCCGCCGCCTGTCCCGACATCCAGGATTTTTTTAGGTTGGTCTATCCATTTGCCCAGCAACTTACGCCGATATAAGGCGACTTTCCCAGCACGCAGGATATGTTTGGGTTTGGGTGAATACGTGCCTTTATAAGCCACACGGTAATCGTCTTCGTAAAAACTGCGGGGATTATGTGGCAGTGGGTCTGACCAAACCAGCCCACAGTCATTACATATTACCGTCCTGAGCGGTTTTCCGCTGCGGCTATGATTGGCAAGGACAGATACATGATGACCTCCGCACACATTGCACGGATTTGTAGGCGATTCCTGATTGTTTTGTTGCATTGATTGTTCTCTGAGGTGAATAAATATTACACTAACAGCAAGCTGGGGCGGCAATCGTTCCGTGCCGTTTGCTGCACTTTCACCGTCCTTGGTGGTTGTCGATAAATCCAGCAATCCGCGCCAATTCTGGTTTTCCGGCTATGCTTCAATCGAGCCTATGGCTCTTATAGCCGCAAATTGCTGAAAATGATAACCCAACTCTGTCTTGATAGGGTCATTCTACGCAAAAATACTTTCGGTAAGTATTGGGTTATCAAAAACGTCAAGACAAGGCTTTTTAACTCACGTTATGCTACTAATGCTGTAAAATCTCCCTTTTTTTCTTGGCGCTCATGTTAAATAAGCAAAACCTAAAACGCATCGCGTTAACGCCTGGCGAACCCGCAGGCATAGGCCCAGACTTGTGTGTTGAGTTGGCGCAATCCGACTTGCCTTGCCAATTGGTTGCGATAGCAAGCCCAGATTTACTGCAAGACCGTGCCAAGCGTTTAGGGTTGCCGCTAAAATTAATTGAGTTTAATGTTGACGCGCCCATAGAGGCACAAAAAGCAGGTCAACTGACCGTAATGCCAGTAGACCTTATCGCACCTGTTATCGCGGGGCAACTAAATGCTGCCAATAGCCGCTATGTATTAAAAACCATCACCAAAGCCGCCCAAGGCTGCATCAAAGGCGTGTTTTCAGCGATGGTCACAGCCCCCGTACATAAAGGCATCATCAACGATGCCGGTTTTGCTTTCAGTGGACATACCGAATTTATTGCCGATATTACAGGTGGTTATCCCGTTATGATGTTGGCAACTCCAGGCTTACGTGTTGCATTGGTGACCATCCACCTACCACTTGCGAAAGTCAGTCAGGCGATTACGCATAACCGCTTGCGTCAGGTTATCCGCATCCTGGATCATGACCTACGCACCCGATTTTCTATCAACAATCCGAGAATATTAGTTTGTGGGTTGAATCCACATGCAGGCGAAGGCGGCTATTTAGGCAGGGAAGAAATAGACATCATTGAACCCGTACTACACGGCTTGCGTAAGCAGGGGCTTAATCTTGATGGCCCGTTACCCGCTGACACACTCTTTACCCCCAAATATCTCGATAAAGCCGATGCCGTGTTAGCTATGTATCACGACCAAGGCTTGCCGGTACTCAAACATAAGGGCTTCGGAAAGGCGGCTAACATCACTTTAGGGCTATCCATCATCCGTACCTCCGTCGATCATGGCACCGCACTGGATTTGGCTGGTACGGGCGCGGCTGATTCAGGCAGCTTGCGTTATGCCCTGGAAACCGCACTCACAATGGCAAATAATAATGTCTAGCTCAACACATAATCCGCGTAAACGTTTTGGTCAGAATTTTCTGCATGATTACTCTGTTATTGCCAACATTCTCGCCAGCCTACAAATCAAGCCGGGTGAACACTGGGTTGAAATAGGGCCGGGGCAGGGCGCTTTAACCCAGCCATTGCTGGATAAAAACATTACGCTTGATGTGGTGGAATTGGACTGGGATTTGGTGAGATTGCTAAAAGATAAATTCAAAGATAATCCGAGTTTATCTATTCATAGTGCAGACGCGCTCAAGTTTGATTTTTCCGCACTCGTGGGGCAAGGAGAAAAAGCGCAGGAAGAAAAGCTACGCATCATCGGTAACTTGCCCTATAACATTTCCACGCCTTTGTTATTTCACTTACTGGAAAATGCCGATTGCATTGCAGACATGCACTTCATGCTGCAAAAAGAAGTGGTTGACCGGATTTGTGCAGCACCGGGCAGCAAAAAATACGGACGGCTTAGCGTGATGATGCAGTATCACTGCAAGCCAGAATTCATGTTTGATGTTTTCCCTGAGAGCTTTGATCCAGTGCCGAAAGTCATGTCAGCGGTCATAAGGCTAATTCCACACCAGAAACCGCCTGTGGTAGTTAGCGATGTGGTTTTATTCAAAAAAGTCGTCACCCAGGCTTTTTCACAACGCCGAAAAACACTTAGAAACTCACTAAAAACCCTGATAAATGAAGATTGCTTTGTTGCATTAGGTATCGATCCGGTAGCACGGGCGGAAACTATCTCCCTGCCTGATTTTGCCAAAATAAGTAATTGGCTGACCGAAAATCCTGAATTAGATACCAAGACAGCAGAATAAAGCCATCCTTGGTTTTCTGTGTTCAAAATATCAATCACTACTGGAATTGCTGGGCTTGAAATAGATAAACCAGCGTTTCCAGTCTAGGATAAGTAGAATGTTGCCGTAGTGTATTTGCCCTGTATTATTAAGCATTAATCTACTTTATTGTTCGGAGAAACCTATGCCCAGACCAGTTACCCCAACACTTGCAGCAGACACCATCATCGAATTGATCGACTATCCAGGTCGTCCCATTGTCCTAATTGAACGGGCGTATCCACCGTATGGTTGGGCGATACCCGGCGGTTTTGTTGATGTGGGTGAGCG
>JABFSV010000221.1 GCA_013140405.1 Methyloglobulus sp.
AGCATTATCTTCGTCAATACCAAACGCTGTGCGGAAGAACTGGATGCCACACTCAACGCCAACGGCTACAAAACAGCTGCCTTAAGCGGCGATGTGCCGCAGGAAAAACGCCAGAAGCTACTACAGAGTTTCCAACAAAACGAAATTTCCCTGTTGATTGCCACCGACGTTGCCGCGCGAGGCTTGCATATCCCCGACGTAAGCCATGTTTTCAATTACGATTTGCCACAAGATGTAGAAGATTATGTCCACAGGATAGGTAGGACGGCGCGGTTTGGTGCAAGCGGCGAGGCCATCAGCTTTATCTGTGAGGATTATGCTTACTCCATGCCGGATATTGAGGAATTTATTGGGCAAAAAATCCCCGTTAAAGCCATCGACAAGGAATTACTCGCGGAAGTTATTAAGCCAGAACGAAGGCCCAGAGAATTCAACTCCGCCCAACGTCCCAAACGGCCCCCTCACAGCCAAAGCCGCAAACCTAAAGCCCCTGCATTAGCTCCCGAAAATCCTCAATAGCAGGGAAATCTTCTATTTCCCTTTTTGGCAACCCTGAGTCAGGGCGGCTTACCGACACTAAATGGGCAATGCCGTACTGACGCGCAGAATTCAACACCGAAAAGCTGTCGTCAATCAACAGTGTGGTTTGTTTTTCAAAGGGATGCTGACGTTGCAGGCGATGCCAAAAATCCGCGTGTTCTTTGGGTAAACCGAAATCATGTGAGCTAACCAGACCATCAAAAAATGGCTGCAACCCCGTTTTTTTCATCTTTAACTCAAGGCTGTCACGATGGGCATTGGTCACTAACAGAACCCGCTGCGAAGATTGCTTGATCTTCTCCAAAAACTCGTTGACATGCGGCAGTATCGCTATCAACTCGGCAAGCTCGGCTTTTAATCCGGCAATATCCAGTTGCAAGTTATCGCTCCAATAATCTAGGCAGTACCAATCCAACGTACCTTCTTTGCTTTTGAAACGCGGTATCAACTGCGCTTTGGCGTGTTCAACCGACAAGCCTTCTTTTTCCGCAAACTTAAGCGGCACAAACTCTTTCCAGAAATGGTTATCAAACCGCAAATCCAACAAGGTGCCGTCCATATCTAGGAATACCGTATCAATTTCTTTCCAATTAACCATGACCGCGTTATATTAAATTTAACAAACTGCCAACATATCACAATGTCCGAAAAACCCATTATCCTAAAAAAAACCACAATTGCCACCAGCCGATTATTCCGTATTGAATCATTGGAGATCGAATTCAGCAATGGCGAGCAACGCAATTACGAACGGCTGGCACGCGGGAATCCAGGAGGTGGTGCGGTGTTGGTTGTGCCTATGCTAGACGATGATACGGTTCTGCTTATCAGGGAATATTCAGCGGGTGTGCACCGTTATGAACTGGGTTTGCCAAAAGGCAAAACCGATGCGGGGGAATCTTTTTTTGAGGCCGCCAATCGGGAATTGAAAGAAGAAGTCGGCTATGGCGCAAATCAACTCTATCACTTAAGCTCTTTTTCCATTGCCCCTTCGTACCTGGAACACATGACTGAAATTATTCTCGCCACGGATTTATACGCTGAAAAATTATTGGGCGACGAACCGGAAGAACTGGAAGTTGTGCCGTGGCTTCTGTCTGACATCAATGGTCTGCTGGCAACGGGCGAATGTACGGAAGCGCGTTCGATCGCGGCGTTGTTTATGGCGTTTGAGCATTTAAAAAAAGCCTGAACTTGTGGTCCGTTTATGGTGGTTCGACAAGCTCACCACGAGCGGAATTTGGAAATGTATCCAAGGCTTCAATACCACTAAGAATCAAGAAGCAGCCGTTCGTCCTGAGCCTGTCGAAGGACTTGTTTAGTTACACGCTAAACTCATAAACGATGCAACGGCTTCAGGACAGCCTCATCGTTACTGGCTACTTTCTCCCTGGCCTTGTTTTCGGTAAACGCTTGCATTAACTTTTTACCTGTCCACTCATTGTTATCCTTGCTATAAAGCGCCTGGTTCAGGTAAAGGATTTCATTCCTTAACCGCGCATCGCAATAATCTGCAATC
This sequence comes from Methyloglobulus sp., assembly GCA_013140405.1. Lineage (GTDB taxonomy): Bacteria > Pseudomonadota > Gammaproteobacteria > Methylococcales > Methylomonadaceae > Methyloglobulus. The sequence continues at coordinate 2,060 of JABFSV010000221.1, forward strand.
GACCCTAAACTGCTGGCATCAAATTTTTGCTTGCCCCATTCAAGCAGGGCTTTTTTAGCGGCTTGGGCATCGTTACTGGCACACGCCTCTTTAAGTTTTTTGAGGCTCTCTTTTAGGCTTGTTTCGCGCTTTAGACGATTAATCTCTTTATCATCTGTAATCGGATTCTTAGGCCTTCTCTGTAAGAAATAAATCACTGTTGCCATCCAGCCCAAGGCTAAAAACAATGAAACCCATAGCCAAATACTGGACTGTGGTACACCATTATTGACGGGAACTTGCGTGTTTGATTCAGCTTTTGTGATAGGTGCCGCAGGTGTCGCTAACAATTTAGGGGACTTAATTGCTTCGGGCTGATTATCAATAGCACCGACAACATTAATCGTGGTTTCAGGAATCCTGGCTATTTCTATGGCTTGGCTTTTCGTATTGAACCAGGGAATTTCTATCGCGGGTAAAACATGCTTGCCAGCTGTCGCTGGAATGAGCGCTATTTTTTCTTGTCTTGAGGCAGAAATACCACCAGAAAGTTTCTGTTCATTTAAAACGGGTTGATCTGGATATGTTTTAAGATTGGCATCGGTTACAACCTTGTTTAGTTCGGGCAGTTGCCCAACGGTTGTGCCTTCTCCGCGTAATGTCAGGGTTCTGGTCAACGGCTCGCCTACTTTCATTTGTTGGATGTCACCAGACCATTCTTGGGATAATTCCAGTTTTTCAGCGGCAAGCCAGTCTTTGCCCGTAAAACTAGACGGTGCTGGTTTTACATTCAAGGTGACCTCTTTTGATAAAACCCGTTTGGTTTTAGTCATCCTAGAGCCAAAAAAATCCCTGAAATCAGGCTGCCGATCCATAATAACCGCCGCCGTCAAAGATAATGGCTTGATGGTCATCGTGCCGCTTTTTTGCGGGAAAATGGCATATTTACGCTCGGTAACGAGATATGAAACACCGTCCACTACGGTATTGTAATTACTGTC
>JABFSV010000124.1 GCA_013140405.1 Methyloglobulus sp.
ATTGCAATTTGAATCCACGCAGATTAACCGTAAGCTGAAATGTCTAGTTCAATTTTGGGAATTCGCCTGTTCGCAGTTGGTAGGCACTGTTTATTTCTTACTTGAATAAATGAATTACGACAGTATGGAAAGACACCGTTTCTGATTGTCGAAAATTGGCTGACAAAATATTTTTCAATATTGTTTCCAATCGTCAGTTCGGAAAGCAGACCATGAAAGATTTGCAGAGGTAATATTAATTTGGTCTTGTTCGTAAGTCTATACAAAAACCTTCAAAATACTCTTTTCAAGCAATTATGATCCCGATTGGAACTGCTTAGAAACGAGGCTGTGTAAAAACGAGAAAAACTTGGGGAATGGGTAAAATTTTTTCCTTTGCTTTAATATTCAGGTCAATTTCGGGCTAACGACAGCTGTTTTCGCTTTTTCACCGACCCGTTGTTGTATGCTTATAGAATCGGGTGGAGACTGTCAGAATGTAAAGAATTCAAGGTGGAAATAGCCCTACACGGGCATCATCGCTTCCATCAATGCTGGTGTACCGATGATATTCATCACCCGCTTTAAGTTGTAGGCCAAGACGTGCAGGCTCATCTCAGTACTGACATTTTTAAGGGTCTTCGTCAGGAAATGCGTCGCGCCCATCCAGGCTTTGAGTGTACCAAAGGGATGTTCCACCGTCTGGCTCCGTATCCGCATGGTATCAGGGTTGTTATCTAAGCGGTCCTGCATCGCATCAAGAATGCCTTGATGTTCCCAACGACTAACCCGTCGATAAGCACCGGGTGTGCACTTGGCTTTAATTTCGCATTGCGGACAATGCGAGCTCCAGTAACGGCTCAATTTTAATCCGCCCTCAATTCTGGCAAATCGCCAGATCAGCCGTTGCCCGGCTGGACAGCTATACTCATCGGCCTCAGGGTGATATTTGAACTCCGCTTTATCAAACCGACCTGCCGCCTTGGCGCCCGACGTCAAGCACTTGGGGACAAAAGCGGTAATACCGGCTTCATGGCACTGGCGAATTTCCTCGCTGCTGAAATAACCGCGGTCCGCCAGCACATTGAGGCTATCGGTCGCCAGCGCTGCTTTGGCCTGCTGGGACATAGTAAACAACTGGCTACGGTCATGGCCGACGTTGGTGACCTCATGGGCGACGATCAAATGGTTTTTGGTGTCAACCGCCGTTTGGACATTATAACCGACGACTCCCGTCCCACGGCCTCGGGTGGCAATGGCACGGGCATCAGGATCGGTCAAGGAGATTTGTTTATCCGGCGATTCTTTCAATTGGGCTTCAATGCTTTCAAGTTTTACCATTTGCTCTTTCAATAGGGCAATTTTCTCCTGCAGGCGTTGGCTTTTCGCTTCGCTAAAATCAGCCTTATCCTGGCGGTCAGCCGTTTCCAATGCCGACAAATAACGGTTAATACTGGCCTCGATATACTCGCGACGACGCTTGATCTTATTTTCTGAGAAGTTATTGCCGTAGCTGTTAACCGCTTTGAATTTACTGCCATCAATCGCGACTGTGGCTTCTGTCAACAAATTTAACTGCCGGCAAAGTGAGACAAATTGGCTACACACTTTACAGATGGCCTTGCCATTGTCTTTGCGGAAGTTGGCAATCGTTTTAAAGTCCGGTGTCAATCGGTCGAGCAACCACATCAGTTCAACGTTGCGTTGCGTCTCCCGCTCCAAACGGCGACTGAATTGGATTCGGTTAAGATAACCGTAGATATAGAGCTTGAGCAGGACTGAAGGATGGTAGGACGGCCTACCCGTGATGGCGGGTTCAGCCCGGTTAAATCCCAGCTTGCCAAGATCAAGCTGCTCGACGAAAGCATCGACAACGCGGACGGGGTTGTTTTCGGAAACATAGTCCTCCAGATACTCGGGAAACAATGTACCTTGGTTGCGGTTATTGCCCTGAATAAACCGTTTCATTTAACCTCCAGGAAAGATTAGTCTTAAGGCATATTTTACTAGGTTTCGTAGGCTGAGACTTGCGTTTTTACACAGCCTCAAACGATAACGGACTTTAAGGAACAGAGCTAAATTCAAATCTTGAATTTCCGTACCCGACCCACACCGGTCTTTGAAGGATGGCTTTCAAAAGCACCATTAGCAGACCTTCAACGTTAATGGGAGCATGGGTAAAGGCTTGCCATTGATAGCCGCAGCGGCGCTGCCTAACCAGGAGTGGCCCCTGGGCTATAGGGATTGACATCTTCATACACCCGCCGCCCCTTCCAACCGGCAAATGCGGTTTCGTCGAAAGGCAGGCCATTGTCTATGGCGTGTTCATAGCAACCCCTAAAAACGCGGGCGGTGCGGAACGCATGGAGTTCATCGTCGGCCGTCACCGCCGCCACGTTGCCCACTTGAAAGGTCTTGACCCTCGACTTTCCGTTGTCCACCCAAAACACGGTATAGCAAAGGTAGTGTTTGTTTTTGCGGCGGGCATATTTGACGACCCTGGAAACGCCTGTCAAGCCTGTGGTGACCTTACGTGCGGGTGGGCTGGGCAGACGGTAACGCAGGTTGCCACCCTTGAGCACCACCAGCATTTGGTCACGCCAAGCGATGGCGGCGGCCAAGGACTTGCCCTTGCCGCCCCACAGCTTATGGGAAAAATACCGGCTTTTTTCTTTGCCCTGCCTGACGATACGGACTTGGTAACCCAATGCATCAGGTTCGGTGATATGCTTGTTGCTTGCCATTTCAGCCTTAATAGCATAACCCCCGATAGCCACCGCAATTAAGCCAGAACGATGCAAGCCTCAACGCGCACGGCTTTCCAAAGCCAATTAGGGCTGGACTGATAAACATTACAGACCAGCCGCCTTATCGCCCAGCAATTTCTCAACCAACCCCCTTATTTCCTGGGCTTCACCGGGCCTAAAGCCCAGGTGGATATGGTGGACGATGCCCTTGCGGTCAATAATATAAGAAGACGGCATGGCTTTTACGCCAAAATCCTTCGCGCATTGCTTGCTGACATCCCCCGCGACGGTAAAGCTGGCGGGGTATTTAGCC
>JABFSV010000161.1 GCA_013140405.1 Methyloglobulus sp.
AAAAACCGCGTGGAACACACATTACTCAAATTAAGTGAGGTCTGTTTTTTTTTGATGACGAAGTTATGCGATAATTAAGAAAATTATAAAAGCCTTAAGGCAAATAAATAAGGAAGCCACATGTTTTCACTGCAAACCATCTTCGGCAAAGGCGACAAATTCTATGGCCTACTCGAAGCCAGCGCCGAATCTGCACGTTCATCCGCCAGTGCGCTGATTGAACTACTGAACACCCAATCGCCGCAACGATCATTAGAAAAATTCAAACAGGCGCGCCGCCGCGAGAAAGACCTGTTCGCACAAATCAGTGAAGAATTGGTCAATACCTTTGTGACTGTGCTTGAACGTGAAGACATTGAAGCCCTTAATAGCGGCCTTTACAAAATCCCCAAAGTCATCGAAAAGTTTGCGGAGCGGTACACGTTAGCTTCAGCCCGTATTGGTGATATTGATTTCACTAGCCGCGCAGTTATGCTGGAACAGGCCTGTGAAGTCCTGGAGCGAATGATTGGACAGTTACGTCACGGGATGGATTTAGACCACATCAAAAAATTAAACGATCAGTTGCAAACTATCGAAGGCGAGGCCGACCGTCAAATCCTTGAATTATATCGGGATGCCTATGCCAATGAATCCGATCCGATCCGTTATTTGGTGAAGATGGATTTGTTCGAAATCCTCGAAAAAGCGATTGACCGTTGCCGTGATGCTGGCAACGTCATTTACCATATCGTGTTAAAAAATTCATAAAGGGCTGACATGCTGACTTTGCTCCTGCTTGTCATCCTGGCAGCACTGGTATTCGAGTTTATCAACGGTTTCCACGACACCGCGAACTCGATAGCCACGGTTGTCGCCACAAAAGTATTGACACCGACACAAGCGGTGATTCTCGCCGCAGCCACCAATCTGGTCGGTGCATTTTCGGGTACGGCAGTAGCCAAAACCATTTCGTCGGGATTAGTGGACACTGGCCTTGTGACTATCTCCTCAGAATTCTTGATCTGCGCCCTGACTGGTGCGATTGTCTGGAACCTCATCACTTGGGCATTGGGGCTACCTTCATCATCCAGTCATGCCTTGATTGGCGGTTTATGCGGCGCGGCGCTTGCGGCTGGAAACAATAATTTCGATGTATTGATATGGTCTAAAACGGCGGCAGTCTGGACAGAAAACAAAGGTTTGCTTTGGAAAGTGGTCATTCCTATGGTCAGCTCGCCGATTGCCGGTTTTTCCCTGGGTATTCTCATAATGGGCAGCTTGATGGGCATCATCAGCGGCATGAATTCCGCAGGTGGGACCTTGGCACGTATAGCTCGCCCAAAGTGGGTTAATGTTGTGTTCGGGAAAGCCCAGCTTTTGTCAGCCGGTTATATGGGATTTGCCCACGGCAGTAACGATGCACAAAAAACGATGGGCATCATCGCTTTGGCAATTTTTGCAGCCAATGGCGCTGGTACGCTCGACCAATTGCCACCTTGGGCGGAGTTCCTACGTCCCGATGGTGGTGAAAAAGACATTGATAGCTGGATCATCTTTACCTGCGCGTTGGTCATGGCATTGGGAACAGCGGTAGGCGGGTGGCGCATTATCAAAACGCTCGGTCACAAAATGGTGAAATTACACCCGATAAACGGCTTCGCAGCAGAAACCAGTTCGGCGACAATTCTGCTAATTGCCGCGCATTTCGGTATGCCGGTTTCCACCACGCACAGCATTTCAACAGCGATTATGGGCGTAGGTTTTGCCAAGAACCCGCACGCACTTAAATTGACCGTCATTGAAAGGATCGTATGGGCCTGGGTTTTGACGATTCCGGCAGCGGGCGGTTTATCTTGGTCTATGGTTAGTTTGTTAAAGTGGTTCGGGGCAAACTAGCTGATTAGGCCAGATTACGTCGCGCCTAGAGGACTATCAAAACGGGAAAGACCGCCTAATTGCACGGTTAATCCAACCCATATTTACATAACTTACTGCCTTCAAAAAGATAATAATGTTGTTTTGCAAGCTAGAGCTTGCTTTGCTAGTTCCCAATCTGGAGATTGGGAACTAGCCCACCTTTGTGGAGCATCTAGGTTTAAGGACTGTACCAGGATAACTCAAAGGCCGTTGCCCTGGTTATTCTCGAAAATGTATAGTATGTGCCGAGGCACGAGGCGCATCAATCTGGGAAACACACGAACGATGCGCCTCCCTTCGTTCGGCACATCCTATGCCCATCTTACGGCCTTGTAACCTAGTTTTCGTAGGTTGGTGGTGAGGTACGAACCCCAACAATTGGGGCTTCGATGTGTTGGGGTTCGTACCTCACCACCAACCTACAAAGCACCCAACATATGATATCAATTGTTGAAAATCAGATCCATTTGTCTTCCCCGAGAACTTTGATTTTATAGTAATCAATATTTGCCAGCACTCCCCAGATAGCTCCAAAAGCAACACCTGAGAGCCTTATGTCATTTTTCCCAAAGTAATGCAGGGCTATATATTTGATCAGAAGTATAAATAAAGACATCAGGAGGCCATACGTTATTGTCTTCTTCCACATGCCTTTTGATAGGTAGTAAATAGGCCCAAATATAAATGCCAACCAATTTATTCTAACTTTCTTACGCTCTTGTGAAGTTAGCCCTTTAAAGCCTGGCAATTTTATTCCACCAGCTTTTTCAATTAAATGGAAAATCTCTTCCCAATTATCTATAGATTTTTCTTCGGAATTACCATTTCGAGTTAAATATTTATCTAATGCGACTGCAATGCTTATCACAAATAGAGCAACAAATGCCACTATTAACGTCTTCGTAACATTCCCTCCCCCTAAAAAAACAAGGAATGCACCTAAAGCAATAATTATTCCAATAGCTAAGAGCAATATTGAAATAATTTTTCCAATCGTTCTTGCTACTGCTCTCATAATATCGTCCCTATAATTAGGAGTTTTTACCTATCGGCAAATAAACAAAATCAAACAATAACCCCATTTTCCATGTGCAATACCCTACCCATTTTCCCTGCCAGAGCTGTAG
>JABFSV010000362.1 GCA_013140405.1 Methyloglobulus sp.
CTGTTAGTGCGTGTGTTCGAAAGTGTCGTATTGACTGGTTGGGGCTGTTAAAAAACGGCAAGCCGGAGCTGCAATTTTTAACGCCTTTGATGTTAATGGCACAACTGGAATACAAGCCTAGTACTTAGTCATTTTTGCTTTGTTAGGTTTAGAAAACCATCCGTTCGCCCTGAGCTTGTCGAAGGCTAAGCAGTTCATGGTTCGACAAGCTCACCACGAACGGCTTTTTAATAACTGCCCGTCATAACCATATTGACTAAGTGCTAGGCTTGCACACCCAATAGCCGATTCTTTCACGGTACTGGTCGCAAATCCGTCTTGCATCTTTAACGTTCAATTGGGCCACGGTTTCATGTCAAGAATCTGGATGACTTTAGCAGATCCAGCATCCACCAGGACTACCATGTTTCGCACCTTGCCTATCAACGGTAGCCATTTGACATTGTTGTCATTCCACACCGCCAAGTCGGTTAGGGCGCTAGCGTCATTACTGTGCAGCCTACGGAGTTCCTCTAAGGGTTTTGCTTTTTTCAGGATTTGGCTTTTTTCCTGAGTCAATGGCACGTACAGTTCCGGCAACAAAGGCCAGTCTGCGCCGCCCATTGCAGATGAGAACATGATTTCTTGGCGGCGTTTGGAATCTGTCGATGCCACAGCCGCCACCCATTTAGGTTGAAACCAACTAATTTTTGCAGATTCATTACCATTTTTTTCCGCTTTAGTCATACTGGCAGTGTCGATTTCAAAAGCCCTGGCAATCGTGTATCGATCCACATTGAAAACCACAAATGCGGGGCGGCCTTCAAAAACGGTATTCATGCCATAGCCTAATGCCGATAATTGCAATAAGGCAATAACAGTCAAGTCAAACTTTAACGAAGATTTATTCGGCTTATAGATTATGAAGGTAATTACGGGGCCGATGATGATATCTATTGCCAGCAGCATCAGAAAAATCTGGGTAACGCCAACTGCCGTATGCAGAGGGGCGGGATACCACACAAAAAACACTACCATCATTGCCAGTGCGGCAACCACACCGGAAATGGTGAGATGGGTAAGGAATGCAGGAAAGCGAGATTTCATATCGTTGTTGATAGCGTTAATTAGGAAATTATCAAATAAGTTTTGCCTTTGACCAAAATTGTAGGTCGGGATGTCTCAGGGCTAATTTTAGTTGTTACCCTGATTTTTTCAAAGTGTAGCCAACCAAAATAAAACCCAAAAGGCATAACGCAAAAAACCACCCAACCCCGTGAAGGATTGGATGGTTTTGTTGTGGTCAGTTGAAGGTGGGCTAAAAAGTGTTGCCGACCACCCTACCTAACTTTGATATTAACGGCACTCAGCAGGTGCATATTTAGCTGGAAGTGTACCCGCAGTTATAGCACCAAGCCCACGAGATGTTGCTGTAGCATTTGTTGCAGTAGCACAAGCCCAATCAATAGCACCTGTTGAGGTTGCAGTAATAGCAGCGTTCTGTACATTTGGAGTAAATACTATATTTTGACCTTGTGCATCGGTCGGTAAACCACCTCCTTGTGATGGGTCGGAAGCAAGTGCCGTTGTAACCGTAATTGCTCCGGTTGCGTTGTTAACTACTATCGTGTTTACGTACTTGCTTTGTACTTCAAGAGGGTTTGCAGTAACCCTGGCATTAAATGCGTCAGCTGCGGCAGTCAAACCAGCTAGGCTATCCGTTTGAAATGCTTCACTGATTGATGCTTTAACTGCATCTCCCGCAATTATCGCTTCACTGATTTTTGCACGTACGGTGTAATCCTGATAAGCCGGAATCGCAACTGCTGCCAAGATACCGATGATGGCAACAACGATCATTAATTCGATCAAGGTAAAACCTTGTTGGACTTTTTGCATTTGATGTTTCATTTTGTATTTCCTATTTTTGTTAAAGTTGAGAGTTAAAATTTGTGTGCCTCTTGTGCTACGCAATAAGTAAAGCAGGTAGTGTGCCAAGTATTTTGAAAGCCGTGAAAAATTATTTTTTGAGGTGGTGAAAAATATACAGGTAATTAAATTATATGTATTTAATGTTTGTTGGAGCAGCCAGTCCCAACACATCGAAACCCTAAATATTGGAGTTTGTACCTCACCTCAAGTTACTTGCCACTGCTAATTCCGTCAGGTTGTGACAATTTTTGTCAGTTGTTGAAGTTTTATTTTGAAACGGTGACAATTGGCCCTTACTTGTCGTCTTACTTTGAGTGTTTATATGTCTGTTATTACCACTAAACTGTCTAGCAAAGGTCAAATCGTGATTCCAAAAGAAATCCGCGACGAATTGCATTGGGAAGCAGGAACGTTATTATCGTTAGTTGCTACTGGCTCTGGCGTTTCGTTGAGATCAATATCCGCCAAAAGTGGGCGTAATCTGGGTGATTTGATTGGGTTGCTCAAACACGACGGCGCAGCCATTCCTATAGACGAGCTTTCTAGATCCGTCGATGTTAGCGTCGATTGGGAAAAGTCAGAGCGGCGGAACAAATGATTGCTTTTGACACGAATCTGTTGGTTCGGGCTGTAGTGGCAGATGACCAAGCACAAGTCATTGTCGTCAAACAGTTGATTATGCAGGATTCTATATTCATCTCCAGAACGGTGCTAATGGAAACCGAATGGGTTTTGAGGTCGGTTTATAAGAAGTCTCGTGATGAAATACACGGATTTTTTAGGGTGTTGCTGGAGGTAGGCAACACGGAAATTGAAAACTCAGTTGAAGTTGGGTACGCGCTTGATTGGTACGAGCTTGGCGCTGATTTTGCTGATGCCCTGCATCTCGCCGTTTGCGGTTCTGCCGTAATGCACTCTTTCGATAAAGGTTTTTGCAAGACGGCATAAGCGCGCCACTATTTTTCGCGAAAGCTAAAATGGGATCCATCCGATTTTAGCGGCGAAAAATCACGTGGCGGTTAATGCCTTCGGCTGCCCGCGTTCGTCCTCGGTTCGTCACGATGCACAACTCCCCTTCGGTACGCTGTGCATCACGACTGCCCAAATGACTT